>JAADJB010000007.1 GCA_013151035.1 Gammaproteobacteria bacterium | reverse complement strand
CCAACGATTACCAGTACAGCGGTAATGGTATCCTCGGAAGACAGTGCCTACAGCTACACCTTTGCGGCGAGTGACGTGGATGCGGGTGATAGCCTGACCTACAGTGCGCCAACCCTGCCTTCCTGGATGAGCTTTAATGCGACTACGGGTGCGTTGACGGGTACACCAGGCAACGATAATGTAGGTAATCATCCGGTAGTTCTGCGTGTCAATGATGGTACGGTGAATCTGGATCAAAGCTTTACGGTCGTTGTGGGTAATACCAATGATGCGCCAACGATTACCAGTACAGCGGTAATGGTATCCTCGGAAGACAGTGCCTACAGCTACACCTTTGCGGCGAGTGACGTGGATGCTGATAGCCTGACCTACAGTGCGCCAACCCTGCCTTCCTGGATGAGTTTTAATGCGACTACGGGTGCGTTGACGGGTACGCCAACCAATGCTGAGGTAGGTAATCATCCGGTGGTTCTGCGTGTCAATGATGGTACGGTCAACCTGGATCAGAGCTTTACCGTGGTCGTTGCTAATACCAATGATGCGCCAACGGTGGATAGCACGGCAGTACTGGTATCCTCGGAAGATAGTGCCTACAGTTACACCTTTGCGGCGAGTGATGTAGATGTGGGTGATAGCCTGACCTACAGTGCGCCAACCCTGCCTTCCTGGATGAGCTTTAATGCGACTACAGGTGCGTTGACGGGTACGCCAACCAATGCTGAGGTAGGTAATCACAATGTGGTTCTGCGTGTGAATGATGGTACGGTGGATGTGGATCAGAGTTTTACGGTTGTTGTGGGTAATACCAATGATGATCCAACAGTGGATAGTACGGCAGTGACAGTAGCAACTGAGGATAGCCCCTATAGCTACACCTTTGCTGCCAGCGATGTGGATGCGGGTGATAGCCTGGCCTACAGTGCGCTAACCCTGCCTTCCTGGATGAGCTTTAATGCAACGACGGGTGCATTGACCGGTACGCCAGCCAATGCTGAGGTGGGTAACCATGCGGTAGTTCTGCGCGTTAATGATGGTACGGTGGATGTGGATCAGAGCTTTACTGTGGTCGTCGCTAATACCAATGATGCGCCCACCATTACCGGTACACCGGCAACATCCGTGATTGAGGCGAGTGCCTACAGCTTTACCCCGGGTGGTGGCGATGTGGATGTGGATGATGTGCTGACCTATAGCATTACCAATAAGCCTTCCTGGGCAAGCTTCAGTACGACTACCGGTGCCTTGACAGGTACGCCGGGTGCGGGTGATGTGAGTACCACAACCGGTATCGTGATCGGTGTGACGGATAGTAATAGTACGGTCGTTTCACTGGCGAGCTTTGATCTGACGGTGAACAGCCTTGATTCCGATGATGATGGCTTAACCGATGCCGAGGAGGCTGTGTTAGGAACCGATCCTAATGTTGCTGATACCGATCTTGATGGTTATATTGATGGTGTGGATAACTGTCCGCTTATTGCCAATGCCGATCAGGCAGATACCAACGCTAATGGTGTTGGTGATGACTGTGAGCGTAACATGACACCGTTAGATACGGGGATTGATTCAGGTTCGAGTTATACCTTCGAGTTGACCGGTAATGCATCTGATTACAGGGTTGAGATTACTTCACCGGGTGGTGCCTGTAGTGTGGTGACTGATTGCTTCGATGGCCTTACCTTTACCGCGCCAACCACGGGTGCCTTTGCGGGTAACTATGTGGTTCGTTTAACCGATGTAACAGGCATGAGTTACTATATTGAGGTGACGGTTCCGCTAGTGGTCTCGGTTCTGGATACGAATGGTGATGGTAGTAGTAACAATATCCTGACCGGTGGCTTGAGACATTTGCTGGTGAAGGGTGGTGCCGATGGCGATAGCTATAGCTTCGCGGTGCTGGATGCTAACGGTGTTGAAAGCGCTTCAATTATTGAACCGATCTACATTATTGAGCCGATTTACATCATTGAACCTATCTATGTAGTGGCTCAGATGATGGCGATGGATACGCTGACCGGGATTACTGGCTTTATTATTCAGGTTACCAATACAACTCAGACTGGGTTGGCCGTCGTTTCCTTATCTGGGAACGTTATCCCCATGGTCACCTACAGTGGTGTTGTGGTCGATGAGGAAGGCAATTTATTGAATGAGGCCAATGTCGAGACGCGTGATCTCGAAGATGCCAATGGTCAACCTTACTCGGGTCTAACGAATGGGGCTGGTGTGTTTGGTGTTCCTGTACCCATGAGCGCGGGTGCTGATTATATCTTTAGGGTACAGGCAAGTGGCTTCAAGACCGCTGACCTGGATGGTGCAAGATTTATCCAGACTGGCGCGACAGCCAATGCAACTGAATTTGTGATGTCGGCGACGGATGGACGCTTTACCGGTACCGTATCAAATCTGGATGAGGGAGATCAGGCTGAGGTCTACTTCTACTATGCGGATGGTAATGGTGATATTCAGCGGGTACCTGCCGTGATGGATGGCACTAGCTATTCCATTGATGTGGAGTCGAACTGGGCATACAAGGCAGTTGCCTCGGCTGAGGGTTATCTATCGGTTGCTTCGGGGCCATTTGATCTTTCCGCCGGTGCTGAAGGAACTGTTGTGGGTGATCTCTTCTTGCAGAAACCATTAGAGTTCTCGGTGGATGTCAGGACAGGTTCACTCATCATTACCTTTGATGCGGCAAGAGGTGGTGTGGGTGTCAGTATGAATAGTTATACTGTCTCAGCCACGGATAGCGCGGGTGCTGCTGTATTGCCAACGGGTACATTAATTGTTGATGGCGGTGATCTGAATGGTGGTCTGGAAGCGACTTATGCGACCGACCAGGATATGACGGTATCTTTGATGGATGATGAGGGCGATGTTGTCTTTGTCTATCAGTATGTCAAGGCAGAAGAAGCGGCAGCGGTTGTGGATGGACCTTCGGGTGCGCAGCAGGTTAATCTGGATGCCGGGTTTGAGGCTAGCTTTAATGCTAATCCGGGTTCTGAGCAGGCCGATGCTGTGATGTCCGAGGTTCAGGTTAGTATGCCTGCCAACGGTATTGATACCACAGGGCTGGCAGGGGCAACCGCTACTCTGAGTGTGAGTCTGCTGGATCTGAGTGATGTCTCGGGTAATGCCGAGGCCTCAGCGGGTCAGGTCGTGCTGGTGGATCTGGCAATTGTGGATGCAAGCGGTACGCTGTTGACTGATGAGGAACGTAATGCCGCCTTGCAGGCCATACGGATTACTATTCCGTTTGACACCAGCGTGGTAACACCGGGCTCGATTGAAGATGGTAGCTATACTATCTTCTTCGCTAGTACCCTGGTGAACTATGAGGCGGGTATTGTTAGCACGGTTTCCGCCGCTAATATCATCCTGGTTGATTATAGCGCCGGTCTTGTGACCTTCGAAGTCGATCACCTGACGCTGTTCGGTGTCGGTGCCGCTGCCCCTGCTGCAAGCTCAGGTGGCGGTGGTGGCTTTGGTTGTAGCGTGAGTCAGCAGTCGGTAGCGACCAGCGATGCCGCTGATTGGTGGCTGATAATGGCATTTATCACCTGGATGGGTATGTTGACATTACGTCGTCGCAGAGTGAGTGCCATCCAGCGGTGATTTTGTGGTGCGCAGTGCGCACCCTACCATCTATCGTAGGGTGCGTACCACGCACCATTATTTACGGGGGCAGACCATACCAAGGTCTGCCCCCGTTTTTATTGTAAATTCTCCTTGTAGCCAACATCTAAACTATGCGAGAATGGCGCCAATAAAATAATATGTGTGTAAAAAAAGAGATTCATCTCTTGGAGGAGAGTAATAATGGCGTTTTTATCCAAACGTATATGGTCGTGTGCGATTGCGGCTTCCTTGGCGTTACCGGCAACGGTCTTTGCCACCAACGGTTATTTCCTGATTGGCTATGGTCCTAAATCCCGAGCTATGGGTGGTGCCGGTGTTGCTTACGGAACAGATTCCCTGGCGGCTGCGGCCAATCCGGCGGCGATGATTGATGTGAAATCGCGAGTGGATGCTAATGCAGAGTTTTTCCTGCCGCCGCGTGCCGTTTATCATAGCAGTGATACCACACCGGTTAATTCCAAGAGTGGTTCCAATGTCTTCCTGATCCCGAGTATGGGTGCTATCTACAAGTTCAACAAGAAGATGGTAATGGGTATGGCGGGTATCGGTGCGGGTTTAGGTACGCGTTTTGATCAGTCTCAGCCGGGTAATAATTTCTTCGACTTTAATAACAAGGCGGGCACCCAGCCTACAGCGGGTGTGATGCTGATGCAGATGCAGATGCTACCCAGTGTTGCCTATCGGGTGAGTAAGAAGCATACCATCGGTGTCTCCATTGCCATGGCGGTACAGACGTTCCGTGCCTACGGTATTGGTGATTTTGCTGACTGGAGTAGTGCTCCTGAGTATTTATCTAACAATGGTAACGACTGGTCTTATGGTGGTGGTATCCGTGTTGGTTGGTTAGGTAAGTTTCTCAAGAAAAATCGTTTGACCCTGGGTGCTAACTGGTCCTCTCGTGTCTATATGAGCAAGTTTGACAAATACCGTGGTCTGTTTGCCGATCAGGGTAACTTTGATATCCCGCCAACCTTGACTATTGGTGCATCCTTTAAGGTGAGCAGACAGTTAACAGTGGCTATGGATATTCAGAAAAACTTCTTTAGTCAGGTTGCCTCAGTCGGTAATCCAGGGCCTATTGGTAAGTTCAAGGGTCGTCCGGTTGATTACATATCAACCCCGGACTGTGTTTATACCGTAACGGATCCTGCTAGCCCTAATGTGGGTTTGACCATGCCTTGTACCTCACTGCGTTCCGAGAATAAACTGGGTGGCTCAAGAGGTATGGGTTTTGGTTGGTCTGATCAAACAGTATTCAAATTGGGTTTTGATTACAAATACAATAAGAAGTGGAACTGGCGTGCCGGTTTAAACTACGGTAAGTCTCCGGTTGATCCTGATCAGATTATGTTTAGTCTGCTAGCGCCGGGTATTGTCGAGAAGCATGTCACCTTTGGTTTTACCTATAAGGCAACCAAGCGTATGGAATTGAGCATGAACTATATGCATGCCTTCAAGAATACCATCGAAGGCACAACCTTCCAGACCAACCGCACACCGGGAACGAATAATGCCTCCGCATCCATGTATCAGGATTCTGTCGGCTTTGGTTGGGGTTACCGTTTCTAGAAATAACGATATTAAAGAGAATATCATCGCATCAGCATGAATGGATGTCTGCTGCGAGGAGGAGTAAATATGATTACAATATATAAAGATAAAAAGAATCTTGCGGTTGCGGTTGCGCTGGCGCTAGGTGTGGCGAGTGTTCCGATGGATGCGTCTGCACAGATTTATGAGTTCTCATGGGATGGCTGGTTCACTATGCTGGATGCCAATGGTGGACTGATGAAAAACAGTAGTATCGTTTCCGTTCCTGGACAGCCCCCTATCAATGGGTTCCAAACGGCTATATCCGGTACCCTGACCTACGATTCGGATACGGAAACCGGTAGTGCGACTATTGGTGCTTTTGACTTTTTTTCAGGTACTGCACCAGCCGAGGCTGTGGGCGTTACCTTTGTTGACGCTGGTGGTGGGCTTTGGCTAACCAGTATGATGTTTAACTGGAATGGTACCAATGGTATTCCGGTTAGCCTGGTGTGGGATGCGAGTGGGCTCAAGGGGATGCTGGCAGGGAAGGTTATGGGCGATACCATCAATATCGGTGATCGCTTTAATCAGGATGGTTCTGGTGGTGCATCGAATGCAGCGGGTGCTGTGCCTGCCTCGGATGGTACCTACAGCGATGCTGAGTGGGGTTACCTGGGTCTGGGAGCAGTCCCTATTGCAATGACAGAATGGAATGTGACCCGTGCTGTGGATTGTGGTGGTGCGAAGAGTTCCACACCTTATGCCAATGCAACCGTTGATCTTAATGGTAATCCATTGACACCTGGCGATGGTTGTATGTATCACCCGCAACCGGGTGTGATGCCCTTGGTTGAGGATACAACAGAGAACAAGGGTCAGTATTTTGAGGGTGATCAGACGGGGCCGACTCTGTTGCCAGATGGAGGGGGAGCAATGTCGTCTCGTGGTATTGGTGGTGTTGCCATGTGGGATGGCCCTTTTGTTGGTTCTTACGCCAACTTTGATATTCTCAATTTAACCCTTGATGGTGATGGTAACGGCCCGGAACTCAACGAACCGGCTGATTTCTCAACGCAATACAATCCAGGGGTGTTAGCAGATTCCTTACAGAACTCGCCTCAGGAAGGTGTTGTGGACATTGGTGCGGTTGCTGTATCGGATAATCCTGATGGGGCAATTATCGAGTGGAGTAGCGATGGCGGTTCCAACTGGAATGCTAATGATACGGAGAATGGCAATGATGTGGCATTCACTCTTAGCAAGACCTCTAACAGTAAGACCATTAAGTGGCGTGCGACACCGCCTGGTGGAGGGTCTGTTAGTAATGCAACACAGGTCGTGACTGTGACTGTGCTTGATACAACTGCGCCGTATTTTGTGCTGGTTGATGGGGTTCCTGTTGATGATGTGGATATGGGTGTTGTTGAAGAAGACCCCGTCTTTGTTAACCTAGGGCTGGTTGCCGGTATGGATCTTGTCGATGATGCCGTTTTAGTAGAGTGGAGTCTTGATGGTAGTGTGTTTTACGGCACAGATTCATCCGATAAGGCTGATTTAATTAGCGATCCAAGTGGTCAGACAAAATACCCCAGCAGTCATTATCCAATGAATTCGGGTGTGCAGACCATTACCTGGCGCATCACGGATGATAGTGGTAATAGTGATACCTATCAGCAGACAGTGACGATAAGTTTGCCGGAGGGTATGGTGGGTGCGCCTTGTGTGACGGATGGTCTGGATGTTGAGGGTACACGTCAATTGACGGGTGTCTTTACTATGCGTGATCCAGCGGGCAACATACTTTTGCCGATTGATAACGCTGTAACCGGTAGTTACACCTATACCTGTGTGGACGAAGATTGTACGCGTGCAATGACGTTGGCATCACCAGCACCCTTCCAGGGCTTTAACTGGGCGGCACACGATATCAGCTTGTATGATGCGGGTAGTTATATCTTTGAGACTTGCCCCGGTGGCAGTACCGAGGGTTTAAGAGGTGCCCCGGATGGGTCGACCAAGTGTGACGTGGGTACCCCATTATCAGTAACGGTTAAAGAGGGGCAGTTAGGTGCGCGCATGTTGTTTGATTGGGGTGATACCTCTGGTGCAACACCGTGTGGTCTGGCAAACTGTAACATTGATGTGGTGCTTGCCCTTAATTTTGGCTGTGGCAACGAGCAGTTGGTAACATCAGATCCGGATGGCGATGGCTTTATTGGTACCAATATGGTGGATGGTCCCTTTAAGGGCTTCAAGGCGGCCTTTGATCTGCGTCCTGGAGAAGGTCAGGTTGACTTTACCAGTGGTGGTTATCGTACTACCGTACCTGTGGTGGAGAATATTGCTGGCGTAACCGGAGAAGGGCTTGCTACCGAGACACCTGTTTTCCTGACCAAGGGGGCATTTAATCCACTAGGCGTAGACTCAAGGATTCGTCAGGTTGATATGCCGGGTCTGGGTGCAGAGATTGCGGATCAGGTGGATGCCGATGGTAGGGATATCGTAGCGGCCTGTGCCGGTGATTGCTTTGATTTTGTGGTTAACGGTGTTCCAGTCGGTGGTTCGGTCAAGGTAGTCTTACCTTTATCGGAGCCCATTGCATGGTACAGTAAATACTTCAAGTATCAGAATAATCAATGGGCACCTTTTGTCGTTACTATGACGACTGTTGATGGTGAGCTGGTACCTGATGGCAAGAACCTGATCGAAACTTCAGTGGCAAATACGGATGGTTCTTGTCCAGGAACGGGTTCTGCCTCTTATAAGGCGTTCACTACTACCGCATTGACAGAAGGCGGTATGTTGGAGCCGGGTGCTGAATGTGTTCAGTTGACGATTGAAGATGGTGGTCCGAATGATACCGATGGTAATGCCGATGGTGTTGTGACTGATCCAGGTGGTGTGGGTAATGTTCCAACACCTAATTCACCGGCTAATATTGTGAATAACACTATTGGTAGTAAGGTTAGTCTTTCAGGTGGCGGTTGTACTATTAGTGATGCATCAGTTGATCTACTGAAGCGTGCCGATTGGCTGTTGCTACTAGGCTTTATGGTCTGGATGGGAATGATGGCAAGACGCCGTCGTCAGCAGTAAGGATGGTGTGGTGCGCAGTGCGCATCCTACCAAGTGAGAGATGGCGTGTTCCTTCGGGTTCACGCCATTTTTTTGTGCTCTGGATTGTGGATTCCCGCGTACGCGAGGATGACAAATAGGTCTGTCATTCCCGTGAAAACGGGAATCTATGGTTTAAGAGGGGGCTAAAATTATTTCTTATAGTTTAATGCGTCTTTTAAATCACCCAGGTGCGTTTCATACGCCTTCCAGCGTTGCATGGAGCTCTTGTAAATAGGCTGTCTGACCTGTTCATTACTCGGGGTATTGGCGATACGCTCTGATTGATGAAAATTCAGGCAGGCATCATCCCATTCCAGGCCACAGAACTCGATGAGCTTACGGCTGTAGTGTACTTGATCCTCTACCAGGTCTTCATAGCGCAGGTCGAGGATGGGCATTGGTAATGCCTTATGCCAGTGCCGCATAAGTCCTTCATAGCCGCGATAGTATTGCCCAAGCTCACCCAACTGTCTGGCATACAGATGTTGCTCATTGAATTGATGGAAATAGATCGACATACAGTTATCCATTGCATCACGTTGGCAGTGTATGATCCTTGCCTGTGGAAATAGTATCGCAATCAGACTTAGATACAGAAAATTATGTGGCAGTTTATCACTCACGCGTAGTGCATTAACAATATTCCACAGGTCTGTAATCTCTCCTGCGCCATAGGCATGGGGGTGACTGGACAGGATTTGTTCTACCAGGGTGGTGCCTGATCGTGGCATGCCAACGATAAAGACAGGTCGTTCACTCTCCAGGCTGGCATGGCTCAGGCTGTCAAAACGCTCTGCTGTGAAGAATTCAGTCATCTGCTTCATCTGTTGCAGGTGTCGCTGTAGATCTGATTGGTAGTCGATGAGTTCATTGCCTTTCCTGTAATAAGTGAAGGCACTGTCGTAGTTCTTGTCCTTATGATAAAGGTTGCCAATCTCGAAATAGACCTCGGACAGGAACTGTTGGTTAAGGTTTTTGTGTTGGCTCAATGCCAGCAGACGTTGCAGGGCATCTTCCTGTCGATCAATTTTTGTGCTGATCTTCGCATAGGCCATGATGATAGGTGGTTGCCCCTGATCCAGCAGTGGCAGAATCCTGTGGCAGGCCTGTTCACTATCCCCCTGCAGGATCAGCAAGTGGGTAATCTCACTATTAATTTTATTATTGTCAGGATGCCTGTTATAGAGATCGAGCAGGTAATCCATGGCATCATCAAACTGGTTTTTCCGTATCATGCGGCGCGTGATACGGATGTGTGCCTTGATAAAATCAGGCTGTAACTGGATGGCATGCCTGAAACAGTCCTGTGCCTGGTTGTGTTGTTTCATTCGTTCCAGCAATGTACCCATGCTGTACCAAGTCTCAACTAGCTGCGGGTTAAGTTTTAATGACTGTTGATAACATTGCTGTGCCTCAATAAGTTGATGCTGGCTGGACAATATATCACCAAGATTATGATAGGCAGCAGGGTAGTTCGGGTTTTGCTGGATAGCGGTTCGGGCATGTGCCTCCGCACTCTTTTGATCCTTTTTTGTATGCAGGGTAATCGCAAGATTATTATGTGCAGCGGGGTAGTTGGCTTGGTAGTGCAGGGCCTTTTTGAAGAGTTGTATGGCCTCATCCAGCCGACCCTGTTCTCGCATCAGGTTGCCAATATTATTATAGGCTGGTGCATAGTCAGGCTGGATCTTGCTGGCACGTTTGAAGCACTTTTCTGCCTCTTTGTATTGTTTTTGATACATGAGTGCAAGACCCAGATTGCCCCAAGCATTGAAGAGATCGGGTTTTAACTGAACAACCTTGCGAAAGCATTTTTCAGCCTCCTGGTATTGATTCAGTTGAGCATGGCAGGCACCGCACATAAACTAGGCATCAGCATTTTTTTGCATGGAGGCACATAATGGTTTGAAGATCTCCAGTGCCCCGGCTATCCGCCCTGTTTGTAGTAGCTTCTGGCCTTGTTGCAGTTTTTTCTGTGGATTCAAGTTCTACCCTTCATTCTTTTGCAGTATATAAATGGTTCCCTGGATATCCTGTGTATAGTCTTTTCTCAATACTACATCCTGGTGTTTGAGTAATCTGAAGTCATATTGTTCAGCGAGTGTATTGATGTAGTGACAGGAATGAGCGTAGCGGCCACTGCCCCGCAACATAAAACTCTCACCTGCGATGGTCTCGGTGGAGAATATAAACAGGCTCTGATCACGGAGTGATTTCCTTGTCGATTGAAAACTGGCATCCAGATCACCAACATAGACAAATACATCAGCGGCCAGAACAATATCAAAGTCCTCATCATAATCTGCCATGCACTCAACCAGTCCGCCAACAATGAGTTCATCATATTCAGCCTGTTCCCTTGCTTTTTGAATCATCTCGGCTGACAGGTCAATACCGACCAGTCTTTGTGAAATATCCTTGATCAGGATACCGCAGAGTCCGGTGCCACAACCCAGATCCAGGATGTCGAGTTTTCCCCTGCCGGTTTCCAGGGTATCCCGAAGATATTTATTGATCAGTGTGGGGGTCTTGTAGCCCAGTTTTTTAACCAGTTCATCATCAAATTTATCGGCATATTTATCAAACAGATTTGCGATGTATTTATTAGACTCTGCTGATTTTGCTGATTTTGATCTGAGCCCCTCGAGTAGATAGGGGGCTTCTATGGAGTCAGAGTTGATTTCAAGTACCCGTTCATAATACTCAATGGCCTTATCGGTCTGGCCAAGTTCTGTATAGGCCTGTGCCAGGCCAAAGCAGGCGTTGTCATTTTCAGGATTTGCCTTGATGGCTTGCAGAAAGATATCCTCGCTCTTTTCATAATCCCCCTGTTGTAATACCAGTCTTGCCAGATTGGTAATGATGGCACTGTTGTCCGGATCCAGTGCGAGGGCCTTATTATAGTATTCATCGGCCTGTTCTGCTTGTCCGTTACGGTCATATACCTTGGCGAGGTTATTTAATGTATTGATGTGTTGTGGTGACTGTTGCAGTACAGACTGATAATGTTTAATAGCATCGGCAGATTTGTCCAGGGCAAAGTAGGTGCGGCCAAGATTGAAGCTGGCCTCAAGGGATTGAGGTGATATTTTTTGTACGGCCTGGTAGTGTTTCAGGGCTGATGTGTAATCCCTGTCCAGATAAAATTGTTCAGCGATTGCATTATGAGCCGGTTCTGAATCAGGGTCTTTCTGTAATGCCTGTTGACACAGATTCAGTGCCCGGGGGGTGTCATCTTTCTGCACAATCTTTGCAAGATTAATATACAAATCGATTTGTTGTGGATGCTCCCTGATTGCCTGTTCAAAGTGGGTTGTTGCCTTGTCGGTATCGCCACGGTCCGTGTATATAAGCCCCAGGCAGTTAATGATTGCAGGTGGTATTTGATTGCCTGTCAGCAGTTTTTTGCAAAGCTCTTCAGCCTGATCCAGTTCCCCCTGTTGCCATAGTGTGATCGCCAGATTAGTCATTGATGGTATGTGGTCTTTTTGTATATCAAGGGCCTTGCGGTAATGCCCGATTGCCTCCGGCATTTGATTGATTGATTGATAGGCACAGGCAATATTGTAATGAGTCTGCGGGTTGTCAGGCTGGAGTTTGAGTAATTGCTGGCAACACTGAATGATCCCGCTCATATTACTTGTTTGTGCATGAATTCCGGCCAGCATAAACCATGCCTCCGGGTCTTGCGGGTTTTTTTCACAGGCCTGGGTGTAGAGCTTTATTGCATCAGCAAGTTGCCCTTTATACAGTTTGGTTCTGGCACGTTTTTTCAGGGCATAGGTATTGCTTTGATTTTTTTTCATCATTTTATTTCCTGAATTCGTATAATAAGCGCATAACCTCTGAATGTAGTTAAGGCACATACCCTGAAATAAACAAGACTCAGGGTTACAATGCAAGGCTA
>JAADJB010000006.1 GCA_013151035.1 Gammaproteobacteria bacterium | reverse complement strand
GGCCGGATATATGGAAGCAATCCTGTCACTGTTAAAGGTTCACAATGTCTTGCAAACTGGGAGGAGACCATATATGCGTACCACGCACCATGTTAAATAAAAAAGTTTTATGGGGAGCATCCATCTTGCTGTTGGTTGATAATCTGGTTAATGAGGTATTGAGTGATGTCAGTTTTGAACTGAAGAAAGCGGAGTGTCTGTCTATCTCGGGACCTTCAGGATCGGGTAAGAGCTGTCTGTTACGCGCCTTGGCTGATCTGGATCCCTATCAGGGGCATGTTGGGTTAAATGGTATCGCATGCAAGGATATAGAGCCGCAACAGTGGCGGCGTAAGGTGGCTTATCTGCCAGCAGAGAGTGCCTGGTGGGGCGAACAAGTGAAGGATCATTTCCTGCATGAGGCTATCGCGGGTCTGGATGCCTTGGGTCTGGATGAGGGTATTATGTCCTGGTCGGTGAGTCGCCTATCCACGGGTGAGCGACAACGTATGGCATTATTGAGGCTGTTGGATAGAGCCCCTGATGTGCTGTTGCTGGATGAGCCAACCGCAAGCCTGGATGCCGATAATATTGCCCGGGTTGAAAGCTTGATTAAATCCTGGCAGCGCCAACACGGTGCCTCGGTGTTGTGGGTGAGTCATTCGGTAGAGCAGATTGCCCGGGTAGCGGATCGTGGGCTAAGGATGCTGGACGGGGGCCTATTGATGGAGGTAGCTAATGATTGATTTGACGCTGATCGATCTCTCGTTAGCCGCAAGCCTGGTCTTGTTACTGGCATGGCTATCATCAAAAATCAGCAAGGATTTATCCCGCCAGGTCTTGATTGCGGCATTAAGAACCACGGTGCAGTTATTTTTGCTGGGGCTGGTTCTGAAGGTAATTTTTAGTACCACGAATCTATTATGGATTACCTTGATGTCGATGGTAATGCTGCTTGTTGCCGGACGTGAGGTGATGGTTCGGCAGGGTCGCAGGTTTTCAGGGTTCTGGAGTTTTGGTGTTGGTACAGCCTCCATGTTTGTCTCCTCTTTCGCCGTTACCCTGTTTGCCTTAGTGTTGATTATCGGTAATCACCCCTGGTATGAGCCGCAATACGCCATTCCTTTATTGGGTATGTTGTTGGGTAATACCATGAATGGTGTCGCTATCGCTATGGATAGACTGACCCAGATGGCATGGCAACGGCGCGGTGAGATTGAGGCGCGTCTTATGTTGGGTGATAGTGAGCGCGAGGCGATTGCTGATATCTGTAAAGAGAGTATCCGCAGTGGTTTAATCCCGATACTGAATGCTATGACCGTGGCCGGTGTTGTCAGCCTGCCGGGTATGATGACCGGGCAGATCCTGGCAGGTGCTGCACCAGAGGATGCGGTGCGTTATCAAATCCTGATTATGTTCCTGATTGCCTCGGGTACCGGGATGGGCACGATGACTGCTGTATGGTTTTCATCAAGGCGTTTGTTTGATGAGCGCCAACGCTTGCGACTGGATCGGCTGAAGTAGAATGCCCTTTGATGAGACGGATGAAATCCATAAAAAGGTTCTTCATATTGCGGATATGTTTGCTATGTATCGAGCCGAGTTGGCGCGTATTTTACATATTCGTTGTGAAGATATTACTGCGTTGGAAGATGGGAGTCTTGATCTGTCGAGTGAATCAGAGACGGGGCAACAGGCTGAATACTGGGTGGCGTTATTTGATTGCATCTATCAACAAAGTGGTGGAGATGAGGTGCGGATGTGTCACTGGTTGCGTGCAACGCACTCTGATCTAAATATGAGCCCATTACTTTATATGGTGGATAATGATGGGCTTGCTGCGTTATTAACAGCTGTACGGCAAAAAAAGAGTCTTATGCGGCTAGATCGTTTGTGCTAGAACGCATTAATTGATGCAAACAGTATTGCGTGTTTGTTTGGCGATATAGAGTAATCTATCTGCTTCATTATAAAGGGCGTCTTTCTCCATTAGTTCGTTAGGAGGACATATTTTTGAACCAATGGAAATAGTGAGGTAGTCTGAAACTTCATTTTGTTTATGTTCGATTTTCAATTGTTCAACACTTTTGCAAATACGCTCTAGTATGTCTTTTGATTGTTCTTTATTCAGGCTATTAAAGATAAGGCCAAATTCTTCACCACCCAGGCGAAAGACATAATCATCTGGCCGGGATAGATTTGATCTTAATGCTGCGGCTGTTCGTGTAAGTGCGGTATCTCCTGCAGGATGACCGTAATGATCATTATATTTTTTAAAGAAATCAACATCAATAATAGCCATGGTAAGATGGGTTTTACGCCTTCTTGCTAATTTAATTTGCAGATCTATTATTTCATCAAATTTCCTGCGATTGTAAAGTGAAGTTAATTTATCCGTAACCGATACCTCTTCAAATCGCATGCGATCCGTAATGTTTTCAAGGATATTGTAATAGCCCCATCCTTCACCTTCATCTTCACTTTTACTTTCACCTTCACCTTCATTATTGATTGGGAAAATGGTTGAGCATAACCATATTTCTTCGCCATCCAGGTTGTTTCGTTTAAAATTTCCTTGCCATGTTTTCCCTGTCTTTAATGATTTTAAAATCTTATCCTGTAATTCATCATGGTCATCTTCGGGTAGAAAAAAGTAACTTTCTTGACCGATAAAATCTTCTTTTACCCCGCCTAGCAAACGGCAAAGTGCATTGCTAATATTGATGATAGCTCCGTTGTTATCAAGAGTGGCCATGAGAACATTTTGGTCGACAAGGGAGTTTCTATTGTTGAGGTTGTGGCGAAATACGCGATATTTCTTATTAATAATGATGCTAAAATACAAGGTAATAGAAACGATGAAGCCAAGAAATATCATTTGGAATATTTCCAGGTATGCTGCATCGTCACTGAGAAGTTGGGCATCTTTCTTAAGAAGAATGTTTTGATTATCAGCCATCTTTTGAAGAATGACGACGAGTTTATTAGAGGTTTTTACGGCTGTGGTGTTAAGTAGATGGCTTGAGCGATTCCAGTCTTTTCCTAGTCGTGAATCAAACATTTTTTTTGGCAGAGGGCTGAATTTTTTTCTAAGTGCCTTGATTTCATTTAACAGGCTTTGTTCGAAAGGCGTAAGGTATTGAGCTAGTTCATTCAGCTTGTCATAACTCGTTGTGTTTTTACTCCAGTGTGATTCAAAGGAAGATTTAAATCTTGGTTCAGCAGATAATAAAAATGCTCTAATATCGGCCAGTGAGATTGCAAAAGAACCACGAAAATCAGCCATTGTAATTAGAATCTGTATACGCTTGGCTGAGCTCTCCTGGCTTTTGTTGAAATCAATCATTTTAGTAATGTTGTTGGTTATCGAAGCAGCAATGGGCGCGGCTGAGGTAAGAAGGATTTCAGATGAGCGGATATTTTCTGCTTTATGTGTAAGCAGCTCGATATTTAATTGTTCGGTTTCCAGTTGATCCAGAAGCGCTGTTACTATAGATAAACGCTCTATGTTTTCAAGGTTGGTCCACTTTTTTGAGAGTTTAACTAATTGTTTTTGATCTTGACGGATGGTTTGCCACGCATCTCGCCGAGCTATAATAAAGCGTTCTTCTTTAATAAGCATCCAGCCACGCAGGGCTGCTAGAGAGGTGTTAATCGCGGTATTGATGGATGCGCTGGCTTTGGCAGTAGGCACTCGTAAAGAGGTGATTCGATGTGAGTCAGATTCGATTTTTGCAAGTTGACGATTGCTGGCAATCATCAATATGGTGAATAATATGATTACTGTGAAAAAACTTATATTGACCAGTGTGTTGATATGTAACTTATTAATCATAAGTATTTTAACTCCGCTCCTGAATCATCCTACTTTTTAATCCTGAGTAGAATCGGCTCAATCTTCATCGCTTGTAATTTCTGTTGTGTCTGGTCGATATCCAGTTGATTATTATAAGGGCCTGCCTGTACCCGATGCCAGGTCTTGCCGTCGGCTGTGGTTGCGGTGTTGATGGTGGTCACAATGCCTGAAAATGCCAGTTGTGCCTTGAGTTTATCGGCCTGGGCATAGGTCTTGAATGATCCGGCCTGTAACAGGTATTGGCTGCTACTCTTTTGATCCGCTTGATTGCTATCCGGCTTAAAAAGATCAAAGCTCTCTTCGGGCAGGAGCTCATAAAAATCAAAGCGTGACTTGTTGCTCTGCTTATTTGAAGAGCTTTTCTTTTTGCTGCTATCAGCGGTGGGTTTTTTCTGTATGGCGGGTGCTTGCTTCTGTTCTTGTAGATAAAGCAGAAGGGTGCTGAACAATGCGATCAGTATAACGGCGACCAGCCATAGCCAGCCGGATATTGGCTTCTTGCTTTTTTTATTACGCGCCCGGTTTTTGTAGTCGTGTGCCATTACATTTTATCGGGTGCGGAGACACCGAGAAGATTAAGGCCGTTTCTTAATGCAATGCGTGTTGCCTGTATCAGGTTCAGGCGGGCATCGCGTAGATCAGGGTTGTCCCCGGTGAGGAAGATGTGGGCATTGTAATAGGTGTGAAAATCTTGTGCCAGGGCGCGTAAAAAGTGTGCTAGTTGATGGGGTTCATATTGCGTTGCTGCAAGTTCTATGGCCTCAGGGTAACGCGAGAGCTTGATGATTAAATCCTGTTCATGGTCTTCCTGTAGCAGCGCCAGATTTTTTTCACCATTGGCCTGATCCCAACACCAACTTTTTTCTTCCATCTGACGCATAACGCTCATGATGCGTGCATGGGCATACTGAATATAGTAGACCGGGTTTTCATTGGATTGTGATTTGGCAAGATCGAGGTCAAAGTCGAGGTGTTGTTCACATTTGCGCATAACATAAAAGAATCGCGCGGCATCATTGCCGACTTCATTGCGTAGTTCGCGCAGGGTTACAAATTCACCGGAACGGGTGGACATCTTCATTCTTTCGCCACCTTGATAGAGGATGGCGAATTGCACCAGCAATACATCAAGCTGATCTGGGTTATCACCAACGGCCTGCATAGCGGCCTTTACTCGGGGTATATAGCCGTGATGATCGGCACCCCAGATATCAATTATTTTACTAAACCCACGTTCCAGTTTATTGATGTGGTAGGCAATGTCCGAGGCAAAATAGGTGCTCTGACCATTGTCGCGCACAACGACGCGATCCTTTTCATCACCGAAAGCAGTGGAGCGAAACCACAACGCACCGTTTTTCTCGTAGATGTAATCCTTTTCCTGCAGGCGTTCAATGATGGCTTGTACCTGACCACTCTCGGTTAACCTGCGTTCAGAGAACCATTCCTGATAATCAACGCCGAATTCATGCAGATCCTGACGAATATTATCCAGGATGGTATTCAGTCCAAGATCAAATAGCAGGCGATAATCATCGGCACCTAACAAATCCTTGATGCGCTGAATGAGCCCATCAATATGTAGCTCCTTATCACCGCCATCCTTTTCATCAGCGGCTATGTCCTTGAAGACATCGCTGGCAGGGTGAGCGAATTTTGTATTGTTTTCACGATGCAGGGTCGCTGCAATATCCCACACATAGTCACCCTGGTAGCCGTTATCAGGGAAGTTGATCTCTTCACCGGATAGATCCAGATAGCGCAGATAGACACTGGCAGCGAGGATATCCATCTGTCGACCGGCATCATTGACATAATATTCACGTTGTACCTGATAGCCTACCGCCTCTAGCAAGTCGGCTACAGCTGCACCATAGGCGGCACCACGACCATGACCGACATGCAAAGGCCCGGTTGGATTAGCCGAGACAAATTCCACCTGAATGGACTGGCCATGACCCTGTTCACTACGACCAAAGGACTGATCCTGTTGCAGGGCACGGGTGATGATATCGTGATAGGCGGTGTTGTGGAGAAAGAAATTAATAAACCCCGGGCCAGCGATATCGACCTTGATGACCAGCTCAGATGAGGGCAGTGCCGCGACCAGTTTTTCGGCAACTACGCGCGGTGCACAACGGGCAGGCTTTGCTAACATCATCGCCAGGTTGCTGGCGAAATCACCATGACTACGATCTTTGGTATGTTCAATGTTGATGGTGACGTTTAGGTTGGCAGGTAATTCATCCTGTGCCTGAAGGGTGTTGAGTGCGTCCTGGAGGAGTTTTTGTAAGTGATTTTTCATAGATGGGTATTATACGGATTTTTTGGGGTAGGGTGCGTATTACGCACCTTGTGAAATTAAAAGGTATCAATGGGATCAACATCCAATGACCAGCGTACCTTGCTGGCAGATTTGAGCTTGCTGATCTGCGAGATAATCTGATCCAGCAGGGGGTGTAGTGCGCTTCTTTTTGTCGCTTGTAGAATGAGTTGATAACGGTAACGTCCGGCGCGTTTTTCCATTGAGGCACTCAGTGGCCCCCAGATATCAATATTCTCGGAGGGGTTGTTTGGTAGTTGATCGGCGATCTGTTGCAGAAAGTCCATCGGTGCCTGCGGGTTGCTGGCCTCGGCACGCAAGATAGCCATATAGCTAAAGGGTGGCAGTCGGGCCTCTGCGCGTTCTTTTAGTGTGGCATTGGCAAAGGCAGCGTAGCCTTCGGTGAGCAGGATTCGCAGTAGCGGATGTTCCGGGTGGTGGGTCTGGATGATGACCTCGCCCGGTTGCTGGTCGCGTCCGGCACGTCCGGCAACCTGGGTGATCAGTTGTGCCATGCGTTCACTGGCACGAAAATCATGACTGAACAGTCCCTGGTCGGCATCGAGGATAGCCACTAAGGTGACGTTAGGGAAATGATGACCCTTGGCCAGCATCTGGGTGCCGAGCAGGATTTGTTTACGCCCCTCCTGAGCCTGTTGTAGCAGTTTATGCAAGGCACCCTTGCGACGGGTGCTATCACGGTCGATACGGAGCACAGTGATATCGGGGAAGTGCTGTATCAGTGCTTGCTCTACGCGTTCAGTACCGGCGCCGAGGTGAATCAGGTTTTGTCCCTGACAAGCAGGGCATTGTCTGGGCAGTGCTTTGTATGAGCCGCAGTGGTGGCATTGCAGGGCATTTTTACCCTGGTGGCAGGTCATGTGGGTATTACAGCGGCTGCATTCGGCTGTCCAGCCACATTCATGGCACATCAGGGTGGGTGAAAATCCTCTGCGATTAATAAAGATAAGGGCCTGTCCATTATTATCAAGGTGTTGACGTATCTTGATGAGTAGCTGTTGCGACAGGCTCTCACGCATCTGTTGTCCGCGTACATCCAACAATTGAAGATGCGGTGGGATCGCTTTACCCGCACGTGTTGGCATTAACAGGTGTTGGTAGCGTCCTTTTTGGGCATTGTACAAGCTCTCCAGAGAGGGTGTTGCAGAGCCTAACAGGATGGGGCGATTAGCCTGATTGGCACGCCAGATCAGGAGATCACGAGCCGAGTAACGGAAGCCATCCTGTTGTTTCAGCGAGCCATCATGTTCCTCATCAATAATAAAGAGACCAACCCGTGGTAATGGGGTAAAAATGGCTGAGCGTGTACCAATAATAATCTCCGCCTTGCCTGTACGTGCCATCTCCCAGGCACTCAGTCGTTGTTTATCGTTGAGTCCTGAATGCAGGATCGCCAGTCGTTGTGAGAAACGCGCCTCAAAGCGTTGGGTTAGCTGGGGAGTGAGGCCAATTTCGGGGACGATAACCAGGGTCTGTTTGTGTTGTCGAATCATATCGGCAATCAATTGCAGGTAGACCTCGGTCTTGCCGCTGCCAGTAATGCCTTCTAATAGATAGGTCTGAAACTGGTCAAGCTTGGCACGTACCGCCTGGACCGCTTGTTCTTGTTCACTGTTCAGCTGATGTTGTTTGTCTTCTTGGGATGGATGCCCGCTAGGGTCTATTTCCAGCTTAATGCGTTTTATTAGTCCCTTTTGTTGCAGACTACGCTGTGCCGATAGTGAAAACCCTTGTGCCTTGAATTGTGTATCACGCATCCCCTGAGGGTATTGTTGCAGATATTGCAGGATCTCCTGCTGGCGTGGTGAGCGTTGTAGGCTCTCGATATTGCACTGAGTTCCGGCCTCGGAGAGTTGCCAACCCGGATCGTGCTCAATGACAGCTTGTTGTCCCTGACGTAACAGGGTGGGCAGTAGTGTGCTGACGACCTCGCCGATTGGATAGTGGTAATACTGGCTGGCCCAGCGGGCTAGTTTCAGGATCTCTGTGTCTAGCAAGGCATCATGATCGATGGGCTCGATAATATCGCGCAGGCGTGGTGATGCAATCGGGCTATCTTTGGCGATACCCATAATGATGCCGATGACTTGTTGCTGACGGAAGGGGACACGCACCCGGGCACCGATGACGGGCTTGCTGAATTGATCAGGCAGACGATAATCAAGGCAGGTATATAACGGGCAGGGGACAGCAATATGGAGGATGGTCTGGCTCATGGAGGGTTGATTCTAACCTGTTTCATGCCTGTGAACCAATGATCCTTCGTGTTGCAATATGAGGGTGACTTAGCGTTCATGGCTAAGGAGATCTATTACCAATATGCGCTAAGTCCTTATTGTTATTGGGGCTATAGAGTTATCCACAAAATCTGTGGATAACTCTGTGGATTGTTTCCTGATCAGGTCGTTTATAGCCTGTAATAGTAGGATATTTATTAGAATGAGCAGTTCTTGTTCTCTTTTATATTTTTGTTGATAATCAATGTGTTATATTATATCAAGATATGCTAATGTAGAATGATTAAAAAAATCACTTGCGTTTTTGGCTGTTTTAAAATTGCTGTGTATAAATCTTCGGTAGGGTGCGTATTACGCACCATTATGGGGTCTCTGCGTGTGCGAGGAATATGGTCATAATATCTCAAAATTGACACTGAGTGGAGTAAGTCCTATTCTTGAATAACTTCCTAATATTAATAACATTAACAACAGGAGCTACATCATGTCAAAACTATCACGCCTAACGGCGCTATCTGCCGCCTTGCTCGTTGCCTCACCCGTCTCTCATGCCGTTATTATGAATTTTACCTATACGGGTATGCTTAGCATGCTTTCTCCGACGGGGGAGTTTTTTGTTAACACCGATGTGATAGGCAATGCCACTAATGGCAATAGAACCGATATATCAGGTACCCTCTCTTTTGATACAATATCAGGCGGTGGTAATTTTACCATAACACCCTTTAATTTCGCCGGTGATTCCATCCCCTTTTCTTCACCCGGTGCTATGATACAGTCGATTGGTGGTGGGTGGGGTAATCCAGGCAGCCTGATGCTGGTTAATCTACTTTTTGACTGGGGTGGGTCTACAGGTGTTCCAGTCTCAATGCTGTGGGATGCTAGCGGGTTTTATGATGCCATTAATATCGGTATGGTGCCGGGTGATCAGATTAGCGGTGGGCAATTAATCACCAATAGTGGTACTACCTACACCAGTATTGCCAGTGTATTACCCGCCTCGGATAATACCGTGGCACCAGCGAGTGGAAATCCCTTAGTAGGTGTTACGCCTGCCGGACCTTATCCTATCGGTCTGACACCACTGGCTATGACGACATACGATACAGAAACAATTGCTGGTGCCGGTTTTGGCAGTCTCCCGAGTGGTGGGCTGACTGTGGTGGGCGGATTTTTATATGATACGGTGGTGGATGCAACCAATGGCGATATTGGTATTGGTGGTTCACCAATGATTAACGGGCCTTTTGCGGGCTGGAATCTTAATCTGGATATTGGTGATGCCAATACCATGATTCTGCAATCGATTGAGCCTTCACCCTCTGCTGTCCCCGTGCCAGCGGCCGTGTGGTTGTTCTTGTCAGGTATTGTGGGTCTGTTCGGGATGCGTAAACGGTCATAATAAAACCCGCAATAAAAAACGCCTTGTGGTTGTTAGCCACAAGGCGTTTTTTATGTGGGTGTGTTTATGTTCTTACTCGCCCATGCCCATCACGATATAACCCGTAGGGCAGACCTCGGCGCAGATATGACAACCGATACAGCGACCATAGTCGGTATAGACATAACGTCCCATGGTGCTCTTTGCCTTGGGGGTGCGTTTTACCGCATCCTGTGGGCAGTAGATAACACAGTTATCACACTCGAAGCACATACCACAGCTCATGCAGCGTTTGGCTTCATCAACAACATCCTCTTCACTTAGAGCCTGTAGACGTTCTGCAAAGTGACCGATTACCTCTTCAGCCTTAACAACGGTCTCGTCACGCTTGTGTCGAGGGGTCTTGTCAAAGTGGGCCAGGAATAGTTCATCCGCTGGGATAACCTCCTGTTTGGAGCGATCCTCGTAGTTGTGGATAGCGAAATCTTCTTCCGAGGTGCCGTAGGTCATGCTGTGATCATATTCTTCTGGCTCCAGATCTGATTCACGCAGCTTGTTCAACAGATTGAAGTGATGCACATCGACCTTAGGGCGTTTCTTGTTTTCCTGTTCATTGAAATAGTGGTCAATACTTTCACTGGCAATGGAAGCATGACCAATGGCGGTAGTTAACAGATGTGGGCGAATAATATCACCAGCAACAAAATAACCCGGTTTGTCCTTCACCTGGAAGAAGGCATCGGAGTCGATCAGACCCCTGCCATTGTCCAGATCTTCCATACCATCCAGTTTACCGCCCTGACCAATGGCTGAAACGATAAGATCACATTCAATGTTGCGTTCAGAGCCTTCCTTGGTGGTCATGGTATTACCATCCCACTCAACCTCAATCACGCGTAAGGCAATGGCACGACCGCTATCATCCAGCACAACCTCAACCGGAGCCACGCTACCCTGGATCTCGACACCTTCGCTGTAAGCCGCATCAACCTCATGTTGGGCCGCTGGCATCTTGTCGACCGGGCGACGATAGGTTAGCACCACATCGGCACCTTCTTTCTTTGCTGCGGTGGCAACATCATGCGCGGTCTGACCGAGAACAATATTCTCCACTCGATCCTT
Organism: Gammaproteobacteria bacterium; assembly: GCA_013151035.1. Lineage (NCBI taxonomy): Bacteria > Pseudomonadati > Pseudomonadota > Gammaproteobacteria > Gammaproteobacteria bacterium. The sequence continues at coordinate 18,869 of JAADJB010000006.1, read as the reverse complement.
GTCGGCACTATTCGTGATGTGTCCCAGTCGGCGAGCAACCGAGACCACGTCCATTGCGGTATCACCACCACCCACAACAACAACGCGCTTGGCGGCACCCTTCAGGCGACCATCGTTAAACGCTTCAAGGAAATCGACACCGGTAATACAGTTCACTGCATCGGCACCCGGGATCGGTAGCGGACGACCTTTTTGTGCACCAATGGCGATCAGGATGGCATCAAATTCTTTTTCAATCTCGGCCATGGAGACATCTTTACCGATCTTGGTATTCATACGGGTCTCAACGCCCATATCCAGGATGCGTTGAATCTCACCGTCCAGCACATCACGCGGGGTACGGTAGCCAGGGATACCGTAGCGCATCATACCGCCCAGATATTCATGGTTATCAATAATGGTAGCGGCATGACCCATACCACGCAGGTGATAGGCGGCTGCCAGTCCGGCTGGGCCACCACCAATAATGGCAACCTTTTTACCGGTTTCCTTATCGGCCTTCTTGAAGGTCAGCTTGTTCTTGAGTGCGCTATCGCCAATAAACTGTTCCACCGAGTTGATACCCACATTATCCTCAACCTCGTTGCGGTTACAGCCATCCTCACAAGGGGCAGGGCATACGCGACCCATGATAGATGGGAAAGGGTTGGCGGCAGTGGATCGACGAAAGGCGTATTCCTGCCAGTCCATGCCTTCAGGCGGCGCCTCTAGTCCACGCACGATATCGAGCCAGCCACGAATATCCTCACCCGATGGACAACTACCCTGGCAAGGGGGGGTCTTATGGACATAGGTGGGGCATTTATGCGACCAGCTGGCTTGAAAAATCTCTTCTGACCAAGGGTTTGGAGCTTCGTCACCATCTTTGTAACGGCGAAATGTGAGTGTTTTTTCCATCTTTAGAATACCCGCGATTGATGTAAGATTACGCAATAGAATCAGACTGCATAATTTAACGATTTTTTGCCATTTGTGCAATGATTACCGTGTGATTACAGGGAAATTATTAGATCTGGGTCTGCACAGGCCGGGGACAGATCTAGCTTCATCAGATCTGTCCCCCGTAAGAACGTACCACAACTGTTTGTAAGAACGAGAGGTTACTTCAAGAATGCACAAAAAATTAATCCATCAGCTTGCACAACAGATATCAGCATCCCTTAGCAAACCCATTGAGATTAAGAGTTTTGAGTCAATGGGCGGTGGTTGTATCAATCAAGCGGCTATCCTCCACTGCACTAACGAGGATTATTTCATCAAGTATAACCAGGCCAGTTTGCTGGATATGTTTGAGGCCGAGGCGACAGGTCTGGATGAGATTGCTGCCAGTGCAACAATCAGAGTGCCTAAACCGATTGGTACCGGCGTTAGTGGTCAGTTCTCCTTTCTGGTGCTGGAGGCACTCTCTTTTAATAGCCGAGCCGGTTCAATGACGTTATTAGCGGAACAGTTAGCCGCCATGCACCGTGTTCAGCAGCCCCGTTTTGGTTGGCAGCGGGCTAATTTTATTGGTTCAACACCGCAATCCAACCAATGGACGGATGACTGGGTAAGCCTTTGGCAGCAACAACGGCTGGGTTATCAGCTGAATCTACTGGAAGCGAGTGCCAGTGATCGGGGCTTGTTGCAGTCAGGCTATAAACTGATGGAGGAGCTGGGCACCTTTTTTACCGATTATCAACCTCTTCCCTCGCTGTTGCACGGTGATCTCTGGTCGGGCAATTATTCTTTTGCTGTCGGTGGGGTGCCTGTAATCTATGATCCAGCGGTGTATTACGGGGACAGGGAAGCGGATATTGCAATGACCGAGTTATTCGGTGGTTTCAGTCCGGATTTTTACTCCGCTTATCAGGCCTGTTATCCCCTGGATGCCGGTTATTCAGTGCGTAAGACCCTGTATAACCTTTACCATATCCTGAATCACGTTAACCTGTTTGGCGGAGCCTATGTCTCACAGGCAAGACAGATGATAGATTCTTTGTTGAGTGAATTGCGGGGATAAAAATTTCAAGGGGTCAGAGCTCTTGAAATTTGTCCCCGGCTTGTGCCAAGCTAAAAAGTTGCCTCCTGCCTGTATCACTCCAAAATGGGGCCATAGCTGGTTTTTAGCTGTGTCCCTTTAAGCGCGTACCACAGACCTTTATTTAAGCGATTGGGTTTTCACGCAGGAGCATGGGAACCATAATTTCAAGAGCTCTGACCCCTTGAAATTTTACTCAAGCGATGAACGGCATCAATCATGGCACCGGCATGTTCGGGGTTAACGCCGGGATGGATGCCGTGGCCAAGATTGAAGACATGGCCATCATGTGGGCCGAATTCATTTAATACCCGTTCGACCTCTTGTTCGATACGCTCCGGGGAGGCATACAACACAGAGGGGTCAAGATTACCTTGTAGGGCGACTCGATCCCCCACCCGTTGGCGGGCATCATCTAGTGATGTCGTCCAGTCCAGTCCCAGTGCGTCGACACCGGTATCGGCCATCGCCTCCAGCCATTGTCCGCCACCCTTGGTAAACAGGGTTACGGGGACCTTATTGCCCTCATATTCGCGTTGCAGGGCATTAACAATCTTTTCCATATATTGCAGGGAGAAGTCTCGATAGCACTGTGGGCTGAGTGAGCCACCCCAGGTGTCGAAGATCATCACCGCTTGGGCACCGGCCTGAATCTGCGCATTGAGATAGAGAATCACGGACTCGCTAATGGTCTCTAGTAATTGATGTAATAGCGCCGGTTCATCGTAGAGCATACCCTTGATACGGGCGAAGTCTTTACTGCTACTACCCTCAACCATGTAGGTAGCCAACGTCCACGGGCTGCCGGAAAAACCGATCAGTGGCACACGACCATCGAGCTCCTTACGAATTAGACGCACGGCATCCATTACATAGCCTAGTTCATCCTCAGGGTCGGGTATCGGTAGTGCCTTGATTTCAGCCGCAGTGCGTACCGGGTTCTTGAATTTAGGGCCCTCACCTTCCACAAAATATAGACCCAGCCCCATGGCATCGGGTATGGTCAGGATGTCTGAAAACAGGATGGCGGCATCCAGTGGAAAGCGTTCCAGTGGTTGCAGCGTGACCTCGCAGGCGAGTTCCGGGGTGCTGCACAGGGTCATAAAATCCCCCGCCTTCTCGCGTACGGCACGGTACTCGGGTAGATAGCGTCCCGCCTGACGCATCATCCATACCGGAGTGGCATCAACAGGCTGGCGTAACAGGGCACGAATGAAACGGTCGTTCTTAAGTTTTGTCATAGTCTTTCAATGCTCTTTTGTTCACTCATGTTCACTCAAGAGGCAGGTATTACTCCTCTTTCTCAGAGACCCTTGCCCGCATGGACGCGGGCATGGAGCCTACATGGATGTATTTACGGCGTGTCTCTGAGAAAGAGGAGTAATACCTGTCTCGATCTTGCAAAAAGAACCATCGTAATAATGTTTATATATTCAAATAATCAATAATCCCACCAGCCGCCTCGCGCCCCTCAAATACAGCCGTCACCACCAAGTCAGACCCACGCACCATATCACCACCGGCAAACACCTTGGGGTTGTTAGTCTGATAGGCAAACTCAGCCTCAGCAGGTGCAATAACACGTTGGCGCTTATCCAGTTTAATATTGGATGCGTCAAACCAGTCGGCAGGGCTGGGGCGAAAACCAAAGGCAACAATAACCGCATCGGCAGCGATGATCTCCTCAGAGCCGGGCACCGGCTCAGGGACACGACGACCTTGTGCATCGGGCTCACTCAGTTGGGTAGTGACAACCTTGATGCCTTCAACCTTATGCTCACCAATAATCTCAATCGGTTGGCGGTTCCACAGAAATTGCACGCCTTCTTCGCGGGCATTATTGACCTCGCGTTTTGAGCCCGGCATATTCGCTTCATCACGACGATAGGCACAGTTAACACTCGTTGCCTGCTGGCGAATCGCAGTACGATTACAGTCCATCGCGGTATCACCGCCACCGAGTACCACTACGCGTTTGTCCTTCAGGTCGATAAATTCATTATCAATGCCCATCTGTTGACGGGTATTGGAGATGAGATAGGGCAGTGCCTCATAGACACCCGCCAGATCCTCACCCGGAAAACCACCCTTCATGTAGTTGTAGGTGCCCATGCCAAGGAATACGGCATCGTATTCATCTTCGATGGACTGGAAACTGATGTCCTTGCCAATCTCGATGTTCAGGCGGAATTCTACGCCCATCTCTTCCTGTATCGCACGGCGTTTCTTGATGATCTCTTTTTCCAGCTTGAAGGCGGGGATACCAAAGGTGAGCAGACCACCAATCTCGGGATTACGATCATAGACCACAGGGCTGATACCGTTGCGTACCAGGATATCAGCGCAGGCCAGACCGGCGGGGCCAGCACCGATGATGGCAACACGTTTATCGGTTTTTACCACCTTCGACATATCCGGTTTCCAGCCCTGAGCCAGTGCGCTATCGGTAATGTATTTTTCGATAGCACCAATGGTAACTGCGCCAAACTCATCATTCAGGGTGCAGGCGCCTTCACAGAGGCGATCCTGTGGGCATACCCGGCCACAGATCTCGGGCAGGCTATTGGTCTGGTGTGAGAGCTCGGCGGCCTGGAACAGATTGCCTTCAGCAACCAGTTTTAACCAGTTGGGGATGTAGTTATGAACCGGACAACGCCATTCACAATAGGGGTTGCCACAGGCGATACAGCGATCGGCCTGTGCCTGCACCGCATTTTTATCAAACTGAGCATAGATCTCAGCGAATTCCTTGATGCGTTCATCAGCCTTTTTCTTAGCAGGGTCAATACGTGGAACCTGTATGAATTGAAAATTATTGCTCATAGGGAACCTCTATCAAGATGCACAATGGTGCAGGTCTTCCAGCAGTTGATTGAGTTCAGCCGCCTTGGGTTTAACCAGCCAGAAGCGACCCAACTTATCCATAAAGTGATCCAGCAGGTATTGCCCCCAGGCACTTCCGGTCTCGGCGGTATAGTCGGTAATCACCTGTAGTAGGTGCTCCCGATGGCCTTCCATGTTTTCGGTAGTAATACGGTGGATATCGATCAGCTCATGGTTGTAGTTATCGACAAAGCTATAGTCTTCATCCAGCACATAGGCAAAACCACCCGTCATACCGGCACCGAAGTTGATGCCCGTGGCACCCAGTACGGTGACGATACCGCCGGTCATATATTCACAACAGTGATCGCCGGCACCTTCAATAACGGCACTGGCACCGGAATTACGCACGGCAAAACGCTCACCCGCAGTACCCGCTGCATAGAGGGTACCATTGGTTGCACCATACAGGCAGGTGTTACCAATAATCGTGGTTTCCTGGCTGTTGAATTGACTCCCCTGTGGTGGGCGGATAACCAGCTTGCCACCCGCCATGCCTTTACCCACATAGTCATTGGCATCACCCTCAAGATAGAGGTGTAGACCACCGGCATTCCACACGCCAAAGCTCTGTCCAGCGGTGCCGGTCAGGTGCAGGGTAATAGGGGTGTCGGCCATACCACTATCACCGTGGCGTTTGGCAATCTCACCGGATAAACGCGCACCAATGGAGCGTTCGGTGTTGCGTACCTTATAACTGAATTCAGCCGCCGTCTTTGCCTCAATATTGGCTATCGCATCGGCCACCATCTGTTCGGCCAGCTCACCCTTGTCGAAGGGTTCGTTCTTCGCCGCAGTACAGAATTGAGGCTTGTCATGGGCAATGCCCGCATCACTCAGGATGGGGGTGAGATCCAGATGGGTCTGTTTCTCAGTGACACCACTGACAATCTCCAGTAGATCGGTGCGACCAATTAGATCCTGTAGTTTACTGACACCTAATGATGCCATCCACTCACGCGTCTCCTGGGTAATGAAGCGGAAGTAGTTCATCACCATCTCGACCTGACCGTGGAAATGTTTGTCACGCAGTACCGCATTCTGGGTGGCAATACCGGTGGCGCAGTTATTAAGATGACAGATGCGCAGATACTTACAGCCCATGGCCACCATCGGCCCGGTACCAAAAGCAAAACTTTCGGCACCGAGGATGGCGGCCTTGATAACATCCAGTCCAGTCTTGAGGCCGCCATCAGTCTGTATGCGTACCTTGTCACGTAGATCATTGGCACGCAGGATTTGATGGGTCTCGGTGAGGCCGAGTTCCCATGGGCTGCCCGCATATCTGACACTGGTGAGTGGTGATGCACCGGTGCCGCCATCATGGCCGGAGATGGTGATGAGATCGGCATAAGCCTTGGCAACACCGGCGGCAATGGTACCGACACCCGCTTCAGCAACCAGTTTCACTGACACCAGTGCATCCGGGTTGACCTGCTTGAGGTCGAAGATCAGTTGTGCCAGATCCTCGATTGAGTAAATATCATGGTGCGGTGGGGGTGAGATCAGTGACACGCCGGTCTTGCAGTGGCGCAGTCGGGCAATCAGTTCATTCACCTTGTCACCCGGTAGTTGACCGCCTTCACCGGGTTTTGCACCCTGGGCAACCTTGATCTGTAACACCTCGGCACTGGCGAGATAGGCTGGGGTTACACCGAAACGGCCAGAGGCAATCTGTTTGATCTTGGAGCGTTTTACTGTGCCGTAGCGTGCGGCATCCTCACCCCCTTCACCGGAGTTGGAACGACCACCGAGGCGATTCATTGCCTCGGCTAAGGTCTCATGTGATTCAGGTGATAAGGCACCAAGAGACATGGCGGCACTATCAAAGCGCTTATAAATCTCTTCTGCTGCTTCAACCTCATCAATGGCAATGGGCTTGAGATCACTGCGCAGTTTTAACAAGTCACGAATAGCCAGTGGCGCACGCTGGTTGACGTGTTTGGCATAGACCTGATAATCGCTGTATTCACCACTCTTAACAGCCGCTTGCAGCGATTGAACAACATCAGGATTATAGGCATGCGCTTCACCACCATGGACGAATTTCAACAGCCCACCCTGGTCGATTGTCTTGCCTCGGTTCCAGGCCTTTTTCAGCAGTGCTCTTTGATCCTTTTCAAGGTCAGCAAAGGTGCTGCCCTGGATACGGTTGGTGGTGCCTTTGAAACACAGTTTGACGACCTCGTCATTGAGACCCACAGATTCAAATAATTGTGAGCCACGATAGCTGGCAATGGTCGAGATGCCCATCTTGGAGATGATCTTGAGTAGACCCTTGTTGATGCCTTTGCGGTAGCGCAACATAACATCGGCATGACTGTTGGCACTGATCTCACCGGTGACGCTCATGTCACGCAGGCACTCATACGCCATGTAGGGATAAATAGCGGTGGCACCATAACCTAACAGGCAAGCGAAGTGGTGTGGATCACGCGCACTGGCAGTCTCAATAATCAGGTTGGAATCACAACGCAGCCCTTCATCAATCAGGCGGTGGTGGATTGCACCGGTCGCCAGTAAGGCGTGGATGGGGAGTTGCTGTGCGGTCAGATCACGGTCAGACAGGACAATAACCACCTTGCCAGCGCGGACGGCAGCAACCGCCTGATCACATAGATCGTTCAACGCGGTCTTCAGGTCGCTATCCAGCGAACAGGCAAGTTGTAGTTGTACTGAGGCATATTGCGGGTCTTGTATCGCCTGTAGACGCTGGAATTTGGTATGTGACAATACGGGTGAATTGATGAGCATACGCGCGGCATGATCCGCAGTCTCTTCAAACAGGTTACGCTCTTGTCCCAGACAGGTCTCCAGTGACATCACCACCTGCTCTCGGATCGGGTCAATCGGCGGATTGGTGACCTGGGCAAATTGTTGGCGGAAATAATCATACGGCGAACGCAAGGTTTGGGTGAGTACCGCGATGGGGGTATCGTCACCCATGGAGCCAGTGGCTTCCTGACCGACTTCAGCGAGTACACGCAAGACCTGATCACGCTCCTCGAAACTGACCTGGAAGAGCTTCTGATAGGCCTGAAATTGTTCTTCATCCATCGCCTGAGAATCTTTCTTCTCAGTATTGAGACAGGTGGTCAGGTGCTGGGTATGTTCCTTCAACCACTGTTGGTAGGGATGGCGTGATTTCAGGTGGTTATCAACATCCTCCGGTCGCATGATTTTGCCGGTATGGGTGTCCACTGCCAGCATCTGCCCTGGCTTGAGACGACCCTTCTCAACCACATCTTCGGGTTTGTAATCGTAGACACCGATCTCGGATGCCAGCGTGATGTGACGATCATTAGTGATGACATAACGCGCCGGACGCAGACCATTACGATCCAGGGTGCAGGCGGCATAACGACCATCGGTCAGTACGATGCCAGCAGGCCCATCCCAGGGTTCCATGTGCATGGAGCTGTATTCATAGAAGGCGCGCAGATCAGAGTCCATGTGCTGAACATTCTGCCAGGCGGGCGGTACCAGTAAACGCATGGCACGGAAGATATCCATGCCACCTGCCAGCAGTGCCTCCAGCATATTATCCATGCTACAGGAATCTGAGCTATCCATTGATACCCAAGGGCGTACCGCCGACATATCAGGGATTAATGGAGTCTTGAACTTGAAGCTGCGCGCCACCGACCAGTTACGGTTGCCGCGTACGGTATTGATTTCACCGTTATGTGCCAGGTAGCGGAAGGGTTGAGCCAGTCGCCATTCAGGCCAGGTATTGGTGGAGAAACGCTGATGGAATACCGCCAGTGATGAGGTCAGTTCGTCACTCTGCAGATCGGTGTAGAAGACCGGCAGGTTATCCGGCATCACCAGACCTTTATAAGAGATAACGTGGGTCGACAGGCTAGGGACATAGAAGGTGCTGTCATCTTCGCATAAGGCATTCTCTGCCCGGCGACGGGCAATATACAGGTGTCGCTCGGCATCGGCATTATTCATATCGGCCGGGATATTAACCAATACCTGTTCAATCACGGGCAAGGTTTTGAGTGCCTCGGGGCCACAGGCCTCCGGGTTGGTTGGAACGGGTCGCCAGCCAGCAAAGATCAGACCTTCCAGTTGCAGGGATTGTTGCAGTTGTATGCGTGCCTTATCAGCCAGAGCAGTATCGGTATTCAGAAAGACCATGCCCACAGCAAACTGATCATCCAGTTTAATGCCGGCATCGGCTGCGCTCTTGCGGATAAAGGCATCCGGGATATTCATTAACAGACCACAACCATCGCCACTCTTGCCATCGGCGGCAACGGCACCACGGTGTGTCAGCCGCCCGAGGGCATCAATAGCGGTCTGCACCAGCCAATGACTCGGTTTGTTGTCCATTTGGGCAATGAGGCCAAAGCCACAACTGCCTTTTTCGAATTCAGGCTTATAGAGCCCACCGGGATATGATTTTTTCATCGAGCGCAATGTGCCTCAGGGCAAAAGGTCGACCAGTATAGCCCTGTGCAGGCTTGTGTTCAATCCGAGGGGATGGATTCGGGGGAGTTTTTGTGGATTGCCTGTTGAATGGCGGATAGCCGACGTGGCCAGGGTTGATTGGCCTGCAGAGCCTTGGGCAGGGTCAGGATGGCCTTTTTGGCAGCAACGCGTGAGGGATAGATGCCGGCGGTGATAACATGCCATTGGCGCCCTTTTACCGTATGGTTGAAGTGTGCAAGATATTGTATATCATTGTATTTTTTTGAAAAATCAAGTATGGAGCTTTGCTTCCTCGCACTGAGTAGTTGCAGCGTGTAGTGGGTTGGGTTTTGTTGTAACAACCACTCCGGGGGCTGTAGTACTACTTCATTTGAGGGGTGATCGTCTGTGACGGTTTTCTCTGTCTCGGGTGTGGGCACTGGCTTGACCTGTTCAGCAATGGAGCTGGCTAATGGTTGCACGGGCGTGATTGTTACCGGAGGTTCAATGATGATTGCTTTTTTGGGTTCAACAAGTTGATTTAAATCGGTTTTATCGTGTTCTATCGGGGTGTCGTGGTGACTTGATCGCGGCTTTTTCGAGGCTGTGGACTGGGGTGCTGGATCTGTCCTCACCTGCTTTTTTGCCGGAGGAGCCATTTGTGTTATTTCGAGAATACTGCGGTCGGCTCGGGGTAGTGCTATCTCCCGTTGTTGTTGGTGCTTCGGGGTTGTGTTGTCGGTGCCGCTAAAAAATTGATTAATACTGTCCTGCCACCAAAGCAGAGGGGATAATAGTGCGATAGCGAATGTAATGAGTATGTATTTTTTAGTGATGGGGAATTTTGTGGGTTCTTCTTCGTTTTTGAGTTTGACTGAGCTCAGCATTTTTTGGTGATAATGGTGTATGGCACGTTGGTGGATTTGCTGTGGGATACCCTCGGATTCCTGATGAATCAGGTGTATTTCTCGATCAGAGAACGGGAGTTCACCGGTTAAATTAGCGCTATTAAGGCGCTGTTTCAGGTAGTCTGCGGTTTGTTTCTCATCCAGTGTGGTGAGTTCGACCTCGTGAAGAGGTGGGTTGTTATCATCATAAAGACCACTTTTAGCGAGTTTTTTCTTTAGTTTTTGATTGCCAATCAGCAGGATACGTACGGAACTCAGGGTGTCGGCCAGATTGGGTGCGAGATGAAAGAGTGTCTTCAGTGTGTCCAGATCCAGTTGCTCGGCGTCGTCAATGATAATGACGGGGAGTTGGGCGGCCTGTTGCAGCTTATTAAAATATTGAATCAAGTGGATCTCGGGTGACTCATGTTCGCTCAGTGAGGGGAGATCAAACTGGTTAATGAGCTGCTGGATTAATCGCTGCGGGGTCTGGATATCCTGTGCATTTAACAGACAGATACGCCAGTTTTCATGCGCTTTGTTAATAAACTGTTGTACCAGAGTGCTCTTGCCAATTCCGTCAGGGCCATTGATGTAGAGTAATAGCTCGCTAAACTGTAACAGGTGGGTGAGTAGATCCAGATGCTGTTGCAAGGTTGCAGTAGAACAAAAGTCGGAGGCGCGGCCCGTTCGATTAAGTGCCAGTTCCAGTTGTTCAATATACTGAATCATGGTTGTTCCTGCCCCTGAATAAAGACCACTCGAAAGCCATTCTGGATCTGTTTGTCGCGTATTTTTAGCATGGCAGTCTGAGCTTCTTCATGGCTGTTAAAGTGTTCATGTCGGTTGCTTCCACGGTTTCCCTGATAGCCCCACTCGCGTGTTAGATTCCAGCCATCCAGTAGATCCTCATGCAGGGAGAGCTGATAAAATTTAGGGGCCTGATCGGGTGATGCCTGAAGTTGTAGATAGATGCGCATTCAGGTGAGTTCACGCGGGTTATAGATGCGTTCATATTCGGTGATGGCATAACGGTCGGTCATACCTGCGATATAGTCAGCAATGGCGCGCGCCATACCGGGTGTGCCGGATAACTGTTGTAGTTTTTGGGTCTGTTGCCAGGCATCGACAGGGAGTAATTCCGGCTCGTCCATGAAGGCATCAAACAACTTGCGTAATACGCGTGTAGCCTTGCTGCTCATGCGTAGTACACGATAATGACGATACAGGTTTTTGCGTAAAAATTGTTTGAGTTGCAGACTCTGTTGCTTCATTGCCGGGCTAAAGCTGATCAGTGCTTGAGTCTGTTGGCGAACGGCCTGGCTATCGACCGGTTGAGCCTCTGCCAGATTCTGTATGCTGGTTTCGATGAGATCAACCACCAGGCAATTAATCATGCGTCGGACAATCTCGTGGATGGTGCGACGCAGATTTAATTGAGGATATTTGGCACGTACAATCTCGTATTGTTGTTGAAATATTTCTACCTCCGCCAGATCATCAATCGTGATCAGGCCGGAGCGCAGGCCATCATCGACATCATGGTTGTTATAACCGATCTCATCGGCAAGATTGGTTAACTGAGCCTCCAGGCTGGGTTGGGTCTTGTTTATAAAGCGTTCGCCAATCTCACCCAGTGCCCGTGCATGATCCATGGAACAATGTTTGAGGATGCCTTCACGGCTTTCAAAGGTCAGGTTAAGTCCCTGGAACTCGGCATAGTGCTCTTCCAGTTTATCGACCACGCGCAGTGATTGCAGGTTATGTTCAAAGCCGCCATATTCCTTCATGCAGTGGTTAAGCGCATCCTGCCCAGCATGACCAAATGGGGTGTGACCGAGATCATGCGCCAGGGCGATGGCCTCGGTGAGATCCTCGTTAAGCCGAAGTGCGCGAGCGATGGAACGGGCAATTTGAGCCACCTCGATGGAGTGGGTTAGACGCGTGCGAAATAGATCACCTTCATGGTTGACAAATACCTGGGTCTTGTATTCCAGTCGACGAAAGGAACCGGAATGAATGATGCGATCCCGGTCGCGTTGAAACTCATCACGATAGGATGGGGAGGGTTCCTCATGGCGACGGCCGCGTGATTCGCTACCTAGACTAGCGTAGTCAGCGAGTGTCTGCAGGGGTGAGGTTACGGTCGATGGTTTCATATCTCACTCAGGGTCTGTTGCAGATATTGTGGATTAAAATCATCACTGATAATGGCGTTACCCATGGTCTTGAGTAACACCAGACGTAACACGCCATTGAGCACCTTTTTATCGACCGCCATCAATTCCATAAAGCGATCAATATCCATCTCGGCGGGGCTTTTTATCGGTAGGCGTGAGGCGAGAAGCAGCTTGCGCACACGCGTGACATCCTGTTGGCTGATCCAGCCCTGTCGTGCTGACAGGTCGGCAGCCATTAACATGCCGGTGGCAACGGCCTCACCGTGTAGCCAGGTACCGTAGCCCATACCCGTTTCAATGGCATGACCAAAGGTATGGCCAAGATTGAGCAGGGCTCGTTGCCCGCCTTCCCGTTCATCGGCAGCGACCACATCGGCCTTGTTCTGGCAGGAGCGCTCAATGGCATAACTCAAGGCATGCGGGTCGCGATTACGGATGTCCTCAATATGTTGTTCTATCCATTGCAGGAATTCCGGGTCACGAATCAAGCCATATTTGATCACCTCGGCAATACCGGAGGCGAGTTGATTATCTTCCAGCGTGTTCAATGTGCTGGTGTCGGCTAACACGCATTGAGGCTGATGGAAGGCACCAATCATATTCTTGCCCAGTGGGTGATTAACGCCGGTTTTGCCCCCGACCGAGGAATCCACCTGTGCCAGCAGGGTGGTCGGGATCTGGATAAAGGCGACCCCGCGTTGATAGCTGGCGGCAGCAAATCCGGTAATATCCCCGATTACGCCACCACCGAGTGCAATCAGGGTACAGTTACGATTAAAACGGTGTTCCAGTAATGCGGTGTAGATCTTGTTGGCGGTTTCCAGAGTCTTGTAGACCTCACCATCCGGCAGGATCAGAACCTCATGCGGGATACCGGCAAGAGCACTCTGGAGTTTCTTCAGATAGAGGGGGGCAACGGTCTCATTGCTAACAATTAATAGTTGATTACCCTTCAGGTGGGGTTTGATTAATTCACCTTGCGTGAGCAGGTCAGGCCCGATATAAATCGGATAGCTACGTTCACCAAGTTCAACGTGTAAGGTCTTCATGTGTATTTAACTCTGTTGATTATCCCAACTGGAATCAATCTGTTTGAGGATGTTGAGGGTGACAGTCTTGACCGAGAGCCCATCGGTGTCGACCACCAGATCGGCGATCTCACGATAAAGAGGGTCACGGATATCCATTAGATCCTGTAGCCTCTGGCGCGGGTTGTCTGTCTTTAGCAGGGGCCGTTTGGTGTCTCGGGAGGTGCGTTTAACCTGCTGATCAACCGAGGTTTGCAGGTAAATGATATAGCCACGCCCGGATAGATAGGAGCGGTTATTTTTATCCAGCACTGCACCGCCACCCGTTGCCAGTATGAGTTTATTTTGCTGAGTGAGTTGATCAATAACCGTAGCCTCACGCTTGCGGAAGCCGGTTTCACCCTCAAGCTCAAAGATGAGCGGGATATCGACACCGGTGCGCTTCTCGATCTCACGATCACTGTCAACAAAATCAAGATGCAAGGCACGCGCAAGCTGCTTGCCAATGGTTGATTTTCCTGCGCCCATAGGGCCAACTAAAAAGATATTGTCTAGTGTTATCATGTTATGTAGGGATTTTACGCATAAATGAATAATTTTTATAGCTTATTCAGGATTAAGCGTTTTTAACGAATCCATATTGTACGAATATTCATGAACTCGTACAGGCCGTAGCGTGATAGTTCCCGGCCATAACCCGAGTCCTTGATGCCGCCAAAGGGTAGGCGTGGGTCGCTTTTGACCATACCATTAACAAAGGCTGCACCGCACTGCAACTGATGTGCCAGTTTTTCACCACGCACCTTATCCTGGGTCCAGATACTGCCACCGAGACCAAAGCGGGTATTATTAGCGAGTTGCATGGCCTCGATCTCATCGCTGGCACGCAGGATAATGGCGACCGGGCCAAATAGCTCTTCATCGTATGCACGCATTCCCGGTATCACTCGATCCAGGATCGAGGCTTGATAAAAGGCACCATTTCCTGCTCCCGGCAGACAACCCGCCACCGCAATGGCACCCTTGCTCAGTGCATCAAGCACCTGTTCATGCAGTTCATCGCGTAAATCGTGACGTGACATCGGTGCCAGGGTAGTGCCCTCCTGCATGGGGTCGCCGGGTATCAATACCTCCACCGCCTGTTTGAAGCGCCTGATAAATTCATCGGCAATAGCCTCAACGAGGATAAAGCGTTTCGCCGCAATACAGCTTTGTCCGGCATTCATGAAGCGTGATAACACAGCATTTTTTACCGCCAGATCCAGGTCGGCATCATCCAGTACCACGAACGGATCAGAACCACCCAGTTCCAGTACTGTTTTTTTCAAGTGTTGTGCCGCCACGCCAGCCACGGCACGTCCCGCCGCCTCGCTACCGGTGAGGGTAATGGCATGGATACGCGGGTCAGCAATCACTCTTGCCACCCAGCTAGACGGGATTAGCAGCGTGTGGAAAACATCGTAGGGTATACCTGTAGAACGGATGATCTGTTCAATAGCAAGCGCGCACTGAGGCACATTAGAGGCATGTTTGAGCACGATAGTGTTACCCGCCAGTAGTGCGGGTGCAGCAAAACGGAAGACTTGCCAGAAGGGAAAGTTCCAGGGCATCACCGCCAGTATGGTGCCCATTGCCTGATAGCGGATGTAACTGTTACCCGCATCACTGGCAATGGCCTCATGGGCAAGAAATTCTGCACCATGATCAGCATAATATTCGCAGCCCTGGGCGCACTTCTCGATCTCCGCCAGCGACTCCTTATATAGCTTACCCATCTCCAGGGTGCAGAGTCGTGCCAGTTCTTCCTTTTTGTTACGCAGAGCCAGGGCAATCTCATGCAGATAGCGACAGCGTTGATCCAGGTGAGTCGTTGACCACTCAGGGAAGGCTTGATGCGCCTGTTCAATAGCGTATTCCATCTGTAACGCCGTATGCGCTGTCGGCGTCTCGATGGTGTTACCATCAGCAGGATTAATTGACTTGAGTGACATGTTTTTGTTCTCAATAGCTGGATGAATATGCCCTATGTGGTTATCCTACTATAAAAGAGCGGTAGGGTGCGTATTACGCACCATGGTTTGTGTCAGCCTCGCGAATGCGGGGATCCATAATGGTAATGAATGATGCAAATTTAAGAAGTTTTCGACGGTTTTACCTTATCTACCCCGATTGAGAGATTTGCTACACGGTGTGTAGCAAATTGAGTTGGAGTTACAGCCGCTTGATTATGCGCGTGGAGAACCCGACGGCACGTTGGAGAAAAACAAAAGGGTGCGTATCTCGCACCATAGATATTTTTAAATTATTACAAACAGAGGCTCAATGAAAATTTATCTGGTAGGAGGTGCGGTACGCGATAAGCTGTTAGGCCTCCCCGTGCATGAGCGTGACTGGTTGGTGGTGGGTGCGACCCCGGAAGAGATGCTGGCGCAGGGTTATCGTCCCGTTGGCAAGGATTTTCCAGTATTCCTGCATCCCGAGACTCACGAAGAATATGCATTAGCACGTACCGAGCGTAAGAGTGGGCACGGCTATCATGGCTTCACCATGCATGCTGCCCCAGATGTAACGCTGGAACAGGATTTGTTACGCCGTGATCTAACCATTAACGCCATTGTCGAGACACCCCAGGGTGAGTTGATTGATCCCTATGGTGGACAAGACGACTTGCGTAACGGAACACTGCGGCATGTTTCTCCCGCTTTTGCCGAAGATCCCGTGCGTATCTTGCGCGTTGCCCGTTTTGCCGCCCGTTTTGCACGCCAGGGTTTCCGTGTCAGCGAAGATACCAATATCTTGATGCAGGATATGATTCGCTCGGGCGAGGCGGATTACCTGGTCGCCGAACGGGTCTGGAAGGAGATGGAAAAGGCACTTGGCGAGGATGAACCCATGCGCTTCTTTGAAGTGTTACGCGCCTGCGGAGGATTGGCAGTGTTGTTTCCCGAGATCGAGGCACTGTTTGGTGTACCTCAACCCCTGCATTATCACCCGGAAGAGGATACTGGTATTCACACTATGATGGTACTAGAGCAAGCCGCGCGTCTGAGCCAGAATACCACCATACGTTTTGCCGCCCTGGTACATGACCTGGGCAAGGCACTAACCCCAAAAGAAGAATGGCCCAGTCATCATGGCCACGAAGGGCGTGGTGAAGCACCGTTAAAACAACTCTGTGATCGACTCAAGGTACCACGCGAATACCGTGAACTGGCACAGGTAGTGACACAATATCACGGGCATTATCACCGCGCCTGCGAGTTGCGCCCAGCAACCCTGTTAAAACTATTAAAGGCCACCGATATTTTTCGACGACCCCAACGACTAGGCGATTTCCTGCTCGCCTGCAAGGCCGATTCACGCGGTCGCCTCGGTTTTGAGGACAAGGAATTTCCGCAGGGCGATTATCTGCAAGCCGCCGGCGAGGCGGTCAGAGCCATTGATACCCAAGCACTGCTTGATGAAGGCTGGCAAGGAAAAGAACTGGGTGAAGAACTGGATCGCAGACGGGTACAGGCACTGGCACAGATGAAAAAAGAATACGTCTATCCTGGCGATCCAGGTTAGCGGATTTCGATCTGAAAAGGGACGATCTGAAAGGGGACAGATTTATTTGTTTTGATCAGAGGTTTTTTGAGCAGAGTCTGTGGTATCAAATAAATCTGTCCCCTTTTATTGTGCTTTTATTGTAATTTCTTTATGCAGGATTAGAATAAAAGCAAGATATAAAATAATTTAGGAGGAATTATGAAATTTACCACTGGTAGGCAATTTGGGTTAGGAAATAGAAAATATACACTGACAGAGGATTTTAATTTCTTCAATCGGGGTTTACCAAAAGGGTTGACGGTTGATGGATCTTCTGTACCCAAAGTGGCAATTATGTTTATTGCAGCTGTTGTATTATTATGGGGTGGTTCGCCAGTGTGGCTTGAATCATTAATAATTGTGGTAATGCTACTTGTTGGTATTAGTGAAAGCAGCGGTTGGTTTATGAAGCCAGCCGCAGTCCACGACTATCGTTTTCAAAATGCGAGCAGCTCATTTGGTTGGATACCAGCTAATTTCGAATATTGGTGGCTGATGATGTTAAAAATCAATGAATTCAAAAAAACAAATCCAAATAAAAATAGCTTTATTAAAATGTATTTTCATATAATTATGGGTTCTGCTATAGCTCTATCGCACTTGGTTATGTTAATGCTATTTGGTTGGATTGTCTGGGGGAAATATTTTTTAAAAAATAAAAAACTCGCGCTTTAAATGAGAATAAAAGGCTGGTTATTGGGTGTCATGTAACAAAAACAAATAGAAAGAGTGGAATATGAGTCAAGACTTGAAATCGATAATTGATGGTTATAAAAGTGATGAGGAGACAGTTTATAATAGCTGGTTTGTAAATAATGATGAGCGTCTAAAAGCATTCCGAACTATCCGGAGGGGCGTTTTTGATGTGATACAGGATATAAAAGATGGAAATTTCGGAAATGACTTCAAAGGTTCATCTTTAGAATTTGTTTTAAACTGTATCACGGAACAAAAGCAAGTATTTAAAGGTGCGTCGCATCCATTTTACTGGAAACCTAAATTACGAATACCTGATATTTATGAGAATGAGGGAAATAAAATTGCATTTGGTCAATTTCTAGAAAAGTGCATAAATGCTACAAAAGAAGAACAAATAATTAAGGAAATAATTTTATTAGATCAACGAAAAATTAAAGGGTTAGGTCCGGCAGTTGCAAGTATTTTATATTTTTTACATCCTACAATTATACCTCCATGCAACACAGCTATTGTTAATGGGTTTAATGCTCTTTTCAAAGATAAAGTGAAGCTCGGATCATGGTCTGAATATCTCAGAATGAGAGAAGTTATAATAGAGAAGAATGATGAACTAAAGACCGAACTATCAAACGACTTAGGTGCTTTTGCGGGGCTTCTATTTGATGTTGGTGAAAAGAAATTACTGATAAGTGACGATCATCTTTCTGATGAAGAACGAATAAAGATCGAAAAGAAAATTAAAAAACGGCATAAAGAAGTTGTGAGCGAAATGGAGGAAGAAGACCTTCATACTGAAATGCAGCATCACATCCTCACTATCGGAAATTCAATTGGTTATGATGTTATTGCCGCATCAAATGATAGATCAAAATGTCACAATGGAAGTAGTCTGTCTTTTATCTGTGTAGATAAGTTTCCGGAAATAGATGTTGATAAAGACACTTATAAAACAATAACGCTTATTGATGCAATTTGGTTTGAGAAGGATTCAAATAAAATCACCTGTGCTTTTGAAGTAGAAAAAAGCACATCCATCTATTCCGGAATATTAAGACTAACTGATCTTTATTACTCCTTTCCAGATAACCTACCATCTTTATATCTTATTATTCCTGATAAACGGGAAAAAGAAGTAATCTTGCAGCTACAAAGGCCATCGATTAAA
>JAADJB010000005.1 GCA_013151035.1 Gammaproteobacteria bacterium | reverse complement strand
GGCCGGATATATGGAAGCAATCCTGTCACTGTTAAAGGTTCACAATGTCTTGCAAACTGGGAGGAGACCATATATGCGTATTACGCACCATGATTCTGTGACGCATCAGATTAATTTGATCTCCTTGTTATACAATAAATGCAGGGTGTAACGTACGCCGAAGCCGGTGGTGTCGCTGGGGATGTGAGCCAGTCCGCCCTTGTGATTGCTGGCAGAGAGGTCGATGTGTATCCAGGGTGTATCGTGGGCAATAAAGCGATTGAGAAAACGTGCGGCGAGGATATGATCGGCATCACCATCGAGGGTGCATTGCTTGATATCGGCGACTTTACTATCAAGGGCTGAATCGTAATCTTTATCCATAGGGAAGGGCCAGACCCGTTCACCACAGTTTTTGCCGTTTTTGATCAGGTCTGGATAAAGACTTTCGCGATTACTGAATAGACCACTGTAATTACTTCCCAGGGCTTGCATACAGGTGCCGGTCAGGGTGGCATAATCAATAATCAACCTTGGTTTTTGTTTGCTGGCGAGTGCCAGGGTATCGGCTAGTACCATGCGTCCTTCGGCATCGGTATGGATGATCTCGATACTGGTGCCATTGCTGGCATGAACCACATCATTGGGTTTATAAGCGGCGGGGCCAATATGATTCTGCGCCAGTGCCAGCCAGCAATCGACGGGCTGGTTGAAACCGCTACGGGTGAGTGCCAACAGGCTACCCAGTGCGACGGCGCTACCTTGCATATCCTCGTGCATACCCAGCATGTAACGCGCGGGTTTAAGGTTGACACCGCCGGTATCAAAACAGATTCCTTTGCCAACCAGGGCGATGGGTTTGCTTGATTTACTCATGCGGGTAGGGCGATAGCGCAGGTGTACGATACCAGCATCGCGCTCATTGCTGCCTTGGGCAACGGCAAGAAAGGCACCTGCCTTGCGTTGTTTGAGCTTGTCTTGATCGAGAAACTCCATCTGCCAACCTTGTTGTTTTGCCATCTTGCTGATCAGTTGGCGATAGATTTTGGGAGTGAGTTTATTCGGTGGCAGGATACTGAGCCAGCGGGTCAGGTGATTACCTTCAACCTCGGCACGTAGCCGTTTGAGGTTAAGTCCCTGGGTATTGGCACTGATCTCAATACGTTGTATGGGTTCGGGCTGTTCACCCTTGTTCTTGAAATGGGGCAGTGGACAGCTGGCACTGAGCAAGGCGGTAGTTAATGCCTCGACCATACGGGTTGCCAATGTCTCATCCAGCCCCAGGGTCTGGATGCCGATAGTTTTCGCCTTATGATCCAGGCTACTCGTAGCCATTTTGCGTGCCAGGGTGAGTAGATCAAAGCTACTGATTGAGTCATCGACCAAGGTAACGATACAGTGTGTGCCGAGGGTATTCGGTAGCTCGGTGGTCAGACCAATGGCATTGTTCGATGGCTTGTCGTGCCGATACAGGCGTTTGTTGATGACATCAGCATAGGGCAGGTCATTGATTATCTTGCTACCGGGGCTGGCGGGTAGTACGATTAATAGACCCTGCAGACGGTCTATTTTCGCCACGATTTTTGCGGTTTTTGTTTGATTTATCTTGACTTTTTGGGAATATTCAAGGCTCTTGAACATGCTTTTTTCCTTGACCTTAGCGGCTAAAATAACGATCATATTGCAGCTTAACCTGCTGCGTATGTCGTGTGTGGGTGATTAAACTGTGATGATGCCACTATTTGGCATCAGATGAGAACAACTATTTTAAAGGAAGGTGCATGAACAACGCGGACAAAAAACGCTTGTTGCGTGAAATGTTATTTTCACGACGCTTTGAAGAACGTTGCTATGAGGCCTATGTCGAACGTAAGATCGGTGGCTTTTTACACTTGTATCCGGGTGAAGAGGCTTGTGCTCATGGGGTATTGGAGGCCGCTAACCCGGGTAGTGATTATGTGATTACCGGTTATCGTGACCATGTGCATTCGATTCTTTGTGGTACTGACCCGAAGAAGGTGATGGCTGAGTTATTTGGTAAAGAGGCGGGTTGTAGTCGAGGACGGGGTGGTTCTATGCACATCTTCGATGTCGAACATCACTTCATGGGTGGTTATGCTCTGGTCGGTGGGCCTTTCCCGCTTGCCGCTGGTATGGCGAAGGCGATTAAGATGAAGGGTGGTAATGAGATCGCGATTTGCTTTTTAGGTGAGGCCGCGAATAATCAGGGGACTTTCCATGAGTCATTGAATATGGCTAAATTGTGGGATCTGCCGGTGCTGTATGTCTGTGAGAATAATCTCTATGGTATTGGCACTCGTGTTGATCGTTCGACTGCTGTGGTCGAGCAGCATAAACGGGTCGCCGGTTATAATATTCCTTCGGCCTGTACCGATGGTCAGGATGTAGAGAAGGTATTTGAGGCGGCAAAGATTGCGGTTGATCATGTGCGTTCGGGTAATGGCCCCTATTTTCTTGAATTGATGACCTACCGTTATCGCGGTCACTCAATGTCGGATTCTAATGCCTATCGTGCTACCGAAGAAGAGACCATGTGGGGTAAGCGTGACCCACTGATTATCCTGCGTGATCGCCTGATCGAAGCGGGTGAGTTGACACGGGAAGATTACAAGGCTATGGATACCGAAATCCTGGATGAAATTGAGGATGAGATTATTCCCTTTGCCGAACAGGCAGTAGAACCGCTTGTCGATGAGCTGGAGCGTTATGTGTTTGCTGAAAACGATCCTTATGTAAAAGGGAGTGCAGTCTAATGGCTGAGATGATGTATTGGGAAGCCCTGCGTCGTGCCCACGATGAAGAGATGGCGAATGATCCCCTGGTGATTGCGATGGGTGAAGATATTGGTGTGGTTGGCGGCACCTACAAGGCAACCAACGGTTTGTATGATAAATATGGCCCTGAGCGGGTGATGGATACCCCGATCTCCGAGAATGGATACACTGGTTTGGGTATTGGTGCCTCTTTTCTGGGTGTGCGTCCGATTATCGAAATTATGTCGGTCAACTTTGCTTGGTTAGCAATGGATCAGATCTTTAACTCGGCCGCCAAGGTGCGTTATATGTCGGGTGGCCAGTTGACTGCACCGATTGTGGTGCGTTCCCCCGGTGGTGTGGCGCATCAGTTGGGTGCCCAGCACTCGGCACGAATGGAAAAGGTCTTTATGGGGATTGCCGGTTTGCGCGTGGTAACACCATCGAATCCACGTCAGGCCTATGGCATGCTCAAGTCTGCGGTGCGTTGTAATGACCCTGTGTTCATTAATGAACATGAATATATGTATAACATGAGTGGTGAGGTGCCGGATGAGGAGTTCTTCCATCCACTGGAAGGCTCCGAGGTAGCGCGTAAGGGTAGTGATATTACGCTGTTTGGCTACAATATCTCGGTGCACTGGTGCCTGGATGCGGCGAAGATTTTGTCTGAACAATACGGTATTGAGGTTGAGGTGGTTGATTTGTATACCCTAAGTCCACTGGATCGGGAAGGCATCAAGGCCTCAGTGGGCAAGACCCATCGGGCGCTTGTGGTGGAAGAGGCTGAACCTGCCGTTGGTGTCGGCTCCGAGGTGATGGCGATCATCAATGAGACCTGTTTTTATGAACTGGATGCGCCTCCTGTGCGAGTCTCTGCCGAGACCGTGCCGATCCCGTATAACCGGGCGATGGAAGTTGCTGCATTGCCGAATGCACAATCAGTGGTTGATGCCGTGCGCCAGATGTTGGCATTGTAACCAGCGGATTTGGTGCGCAATGCGCACCCTACCGGTGGGGGGTGTGCACATTATTTTGGTAGGGTGCGTACCACGCACCAACAGGTTTTAATATTTGAAGATAAGGTGGTTTTACCGCCTCAATAGAACAGGAATAACTATGTCTGAACCTTATGCAATCAAGATGCCCCAGCTTTCGGATACGATGACCGAGGGTGTTATTGTTAGTTGGGAAAAAAATCCCGGTGATAAGATTGAACGTGGCGATATCGTCGCTACTGTTGAAACCGATAAGGCGATCATGGACGTTGAGGTGTTCCGCGAGGGCTACTTGTCCGGCCCTATGTCTGAGCTTGATAGTACCATCCCGGTCGGCGCTGATATGGCCTATTTGGTAGCGACTGCGGAAGAAGTTAATAGTGATGCGGCTAGCGTGAGCGCAACACCTGCTGTAGAGACCTCGACGACACCTGTAGCGGCTTCTGCCCGTGTAGCAGTGGCAACCGATACGGATGTGGCTGCGCGTCCTGCAGGCAAAAATGCAACACCGTATGCACGTAAGCTGGCCAGTCAGATGGGGATTGATCTGGCGACGATTCAGGGCACGGGGCCTGAGGGGGCGATTGTTGCCCTGGATGTTCAGGTCTCCAGTGCGCGAGCCGCTGCCCCTGCTGCGGGTGGCGCTGCGATGGCTGAGACCAGCGTTGCGGGTAATGGTCGTGCGATGAGCGGCTTGGAGAAGGCAATCAGTCAATCCATGGCCTCTTCGGTGACGATGCCAACCTTCCATGTCACCGCGCATGTGCATTTGAACAAGTTGATTAAGGCAGCCAAGGAACAAGGGGTCTCGGTCACCGTTGCTATTGCCCAGGCCTGTGCCTTGGCGATGCAGAAGTTTCCACGCATGAACTGGTGTTATCAGCCACAGGATAAACTGGTTGAGCGTGATAGTGTGGACATCGGTATGGCGGTATCCGCCTCGGATGGTGGTCTGGTCGTTCCTGTGCTGCATGGTTGTGAATCCCGCTCTCTGGCCGAGTTACATGCCTCCTGGGGTGATCTAGTGGGGCGTGCGCGTGCGCGTCGTCTGAAGCCGGATGAATATGCCAACCCGAGTTTTATGATCTCCAATATGGGGATGTTTGGTGTCAGTCATTTTGATGCCATTGTAACGCCGGGTATTGCCGGAATTCTGGCGATTGCGGCGAATACCGAGGCGGGTAGTCCGTTTACCATTACTGCCGATCATCGTGTCGTTAACGGTGCCGAGGTGGCGATGTATTTGAATGAGGTCAAGGGTCTGATTGAAGATCCGTCGACCTGGATGGGACCGGTGGGCAAGGCGATTCCCGAGGGTGACTGGGATTATGATGTGCTGGTGATTGGTGGTGGTCCGGGTGGTGAGGATTGTGCGCGTGATCTGGTGACGCATGGTCTCAAGGTAGCGATGGTGAATGATTCGCCATTCCCGGGTGGTGAGTGTTTGTGGCGTGGTTGTATCCCGTCCAAGTCCTGGCGTGCAGCAGCGGATCGTATCCGTGATCGTGCCGAGGATGCTCGTCTGGGTGTTGAAGGGACGCATCGTAGCAAGTTGAACTGGACGCAACTGGAACAGACCCGTCGCAGTGTATTAGAGACCCGTGGTGGTATGGCGTTAAAGACCGATAAGGGTGTTAAGATTGATTATATTCAGGGCTATGCCCGTTTCAGTGGTGCCCATGAGGCAACGATTGATCAAGGCGGTAATCAGGATGATGCCCATGCGCGTGCGGTGCCGGGTGATAATAGCCAGAGTAGAAAAGTGAGCTTTGGTTGCGCTGTGATTGCCACCGGTGCGCCTCCTTTTGTGCCACCTATTCCGGGTGCGCATGACGGTGTTGAGAGTGGTGGTGTCTTGACCTCGGATACGGTTTGGGCACTGGATAAGGCTCCCAAACGTCTGGTGGTGATTGGTGGTGGTGCCATTGGTGTGGAGATGGCGCAGATCTTCCAGGACTTTGGTGCCAAAGTGACCTTGTTTGAGGCGCAGGATAGAATCCTGGCCGAGGTGGAAAACGAGATTGCGGCGCAATTAACGGCAATCCTGAATGATGATCCACGTCTGAATGTGCTGGCAGGTACCCAGGTGAGTAGCATCAAGGGTCAACCGGGTAATATGCAGGTGAGCTATAAGGATGCTGAGGGCAAGAGTCGTTCGATCAAGACCGATTATGTCATTATGGCGACGGGCAAGCGTCCGGTGCTGGAAGGTCTGGGTCTGGATCAGGCGGGTGTTGAAACGGCTAACGGTGTGATTACGGCTGATGTGCGTAGTCGTACCAATATCCCTCATGTTTTTGCCATTGGTGATGTTATTGGTGGTTTGATGCTGGCACATACGGCAGGTCATCAGGGGCGTGTGGCTGCGGCAACTATCCTGGGTGAGGATATGAAATATGACGAGAGTAAGGATTGTGGTGTCATCTTTACCCGTCCCGAGGCGGCTTTTGTTGGTATCTCTATGGCGCAGGCGAAAGAGCAGGGTATTGATGCGGTTGAGATCAAGGTGCCGATGAGTATTGATGCCAAGGCGATGATCGTGAATGAGACCCATGGCATGATCAAGATTGTGGCCGACAAGAAGACAGAGAAGATCATTGGTGTACACATGTTGGCGGATCATGCGGATACGCTGATTGGTGAGGCGGTGATGATGGTCTCGGCAGAGATGAAGCTGGAACAAGTGGCGCATGCAATTCATCCGCACCCGACTCAGACTGAGTTGTTTGGGGATATGGCGCGGCGGTTGTTGGCGCGCGTGCGGCGTTCGCGTAAGTAGGAAAAAAAGGGGGTCAGACCCCAGTTAAAAAATGAGGGGTAGGGGTCTGACCCCTATTTACTAATTATTGGTAATGAGTATGTCAAAAACAAAGAAGGTGGTATTAGCTTATTCCGGTGGTCTGGATACCTCGGTTATTCTCAAGTGGTTAGAGGATGTGCATGATTGTGAGGTGGTGACCTTTACTGCGGATATAGGGCAGGGTGAAGAGGTTGAACCGGCGCGTGCCAAGGCACAGGCGATGGGTGTTAAAGAGATTTATATTGAAGATCTGCGTGAGGAGTTCGCGCGCGATTATGTGTTTCCGATGTTCCGTGCCAATGCCATCTATGAAGGTGAATACCTGTTAGGTACCTCGATTGCGCGTCCGTTGATTGCTAAACGGCTGGTTGAGATTGCCACTGAAACTGGAGCCTTTGCGGTTTCGCATGGTGCGACGGGTAAGGGTAATGATCAGATTCGTTTTGAGCTGGGTGCCTATGCGCTGAAACCGGATGTGCAGATTATTGCGCCTTGGCGTGAATGGGATTTGACCTCGCGTGACACGCTGATGGCTTATGCGGCTGAGCATAATATTCCGGTAGAGATGAAGCGTGGCAAGAAGTCTCCTTATTCGATGGATGCTAATCTGCTGCATATCTCTTATGAAGGTGATCTGTTGGAGAATCCGTGGGCGGAGCCGGAAGAAGATATGTGGCGCTGGACGGTGGCACCGGAACAGGCACCGGATAAGGCGCGTTATATTGAGCTGGGTTTTGCACAGGGTGATGCAGTCACTCTCGATGGTGAGGCACTGACACCGGCGGTGATGATGGAGACGCTGAATCGTATTGGTGGTGAGAATGGCATTGGCCGTTCGGATATTGTTGAGAATCGTTATGTCGGTATGAAGTCGCGTGGTTGTTATGAGACTCCGGCGGGTACTATCCTGATTCGTGCCCATCGTGCGATGGAGTCCTTAACCCTGGATCGTGAGGCGGGGCACTTGAAAGATGAGTTGATGCCACGTTATGCCAGTGTGATCTATAACGGTTACTGGTGGAGTCCTGAACGTGAAATGTTACAGGCACTGATTGATCAATCCCAGCAGGTGGTCAATGGTACCGTACGTTTGAAACTGTATAAGGGCAATGTCGCCGTAGTGGGTCGTCGCTCTGATACAGACTCTTTGTTTGATGAACGTATAGCGACCTTCGAGGATGATGATGGTGCCTACGATCAGAAGGATGCCGAGGGCTTTATCAAGTTGAATGCCTTGCGTTTGCGCATTGCCGCCAAGCGTAAGGGATAATGGTGCGTAATACGCACCCTATGGGTTGGGTTGTGTATCTGTTGGTTCGGTAGGGTGCGTACCACGCACCATGAAATTTAAGGAAACTATTAATGAAAAAAAGATTAATCGTAGGTCTATTCACACTATGTACTGTGTATACCAACATGACACTTGCAGCACGTAATGAACCCATTCAGCCGATCCCTGCATCGGTGGTTATGGATGAGGCTAAGGTCGCTTTGGGTAAACAATTATTCTTTGATCCACGGCTGTCAAAATCCGGTTTTTTGAGTTGTAACTCCTGTCATAATCTGGCAACCGGTGGTGCCGATAATCTGCCAAGCTCGATTGGTCATGGCTGGCATTTGGGGCCTATTAATTCGCCAACAGTGCTTAATGCGCGTTATAACCTGGCTCAGTTCTGGGATGGTCGTGCCCATGATCTACAAGATCAGGCGGGTGGTCCGGTGGCTAATCCAGGTGAGATGGCTTCGACCCATGCGGATGCGGTTAAAGTGCTGACCTCTATTCCGCAATATGTCGCTGCATTTAACGTGGTGTATAAAAAAACCGGCATTACTATTAATGAGGTGACCGATGCCATTGCCGCCTTTGAAGAGACCCTGGTTACGCCTAATGCCCGTTTTGATCAGTGGTTGAAGGGTGATGACAAGGCAATTACTGCGATGGAGAAAGCCGGTTATCAATTGTTCAAGGATAAGGGCTGTGTTGCCTGTCACAATGGCGTTGGTGTTGGCGGCGGTTCTTATCAAAAGCTGGGTATGGTTAAACCCTACCCGGATACCCAGACTCTGGGTCGTTATAATGTCACTAAAAAAGAGGCTGATAAGTATGTGTTCAAGGTGCCTCTATTGCGTAATATTGAACTGACAGCCCCTTATTTTCATGATGCACGCACCTGGGATCTGGCTGAAGCGGTGGATATCATGGCAGAGTACCAATTAGGGTTTAAGCTATCGAGAGATGAGAATGCGAAGATCGTCGCCTTCCTCAAGACTTTGACAGGGGATCAGCCTGCATTTGCATTTCCGATATTGCCGCCATCGACAGTTGATACACCGAGGCCTGATCGTCATTGAGGGTTATGTATAATGGTTGGTGCGCATTGCGCACCCTACGGGTTGGAGTGTGTGTCTGTTGGTAGGGTGCGTACTACGCACCATGGCATTTAAGGAGTGGCGCTGCCAATGAAATCACGCCTGTTACAGATTGCTGTTGCGCTGTTAACAGGCGTGATTTTTTTTACCCTGTTCTCAATCTGGTTGACGCAGGGGCAGGCGGCTTTATTGGCTTGTATTGCTTTGCTGGTTATATTGTGGACGACGGAGGCATTGCCCCTGGGAGTAGTTTCTTTATTGCCCATAGTGTTATTTCCAGCACTGGGGATATTGACGACAAAGGCGACGACGGTTAATTATGCCCATCCGATTATTTTTCTCTTTTTGGGTGGTTTCCTGTTAGCGATTGCGGTGGAAAAGACGGGGCTGCATCGCTGGATTGCAGCACGGGTATTACGTGTGTTTCCTGCTACGGTGCAAGGGGTGATCTTTGGTCTGGCGCTGACCTCGGGGTTATTGAGCTCAATTCTGTCGAATACCACGACCACCTTGTTGATGATCTCTATTGCCCTGTTTATCTCAGACTCCGCCTCGATCAAACAACGTCTGGTATTGGCGGTGGCCTATGGTGCCAGTATTGGTGGTATTATCACACCGATTGGTACACCACCTAATCTGATTCTGATGGGGATTATGGTCGATAGTGGTATGCCTGCCATTCCCTTTATCAACTGGGTTGGAATGATGTTGCCGGTGGCGGTGGTGATGTTTCTAGTGGTGGGTTTTGTCTTGAGCAAAGGGCTTGCTGAAGAACGCATCGAGACCCCGTTACAGGTGCCGCGACTGGATGGCAATCAACGCAAGGTGCTCTCCCTGTTGGCAGGTCTGATGCTATTGTTATTTATCAATGCGCCCATTCAACCTTGGTATACAGGGTTAGGGATGAGTGAACCAGTGATCCTGCTCAGTGCCGGGCTCATCCTGTTTCTCCCCTTTATAGATATACTGGATTGGGATAAGGACAAGGCGAAGATACCGATACAGATTATCTTTCTGTTTGGTGCGGGTTTCTCGATTGCCAGGGGCTTTGCCGAGACGGGTCTGGCTCAGCTGATTGCCGATCAGTTGCATGTATTACAGGCCTATCCATTGATTGTGGTGTTATTGCTGATTGCACTGGTGGTGACCTTTCTTACCGAAATTACCAGTAACACCGCTCTGGCCAGTGTCATGTTGCCCGTTCTTTATGCGGTTGCTCTACAGACCGGGATGGATCCACAATTATTGATGTTGGTGGCAACCATCTGTGCCAGCTATGCCTTCATGCTGCCGATTGCCACACCACCCAATGCGATTGCCATGAGTAGTGGGGTGGTTCAGGTGCGCCAGATGATGCGTTATGGACTGTTGTTTAATCTATGCGGGATAGCCTTAGTGGTGCTGATGGCGCGGTTTTACTGGTGATCAGCCTGATTAGGTTCGGTTGGTGCGTAGTACGCACCCTACGGGTTGGGGTGTGTCTATTGGTAGGGTGCGTATCACGCACCAACGAAATTATGCCGTATCTTGCTCGCCACCCTGACGATTAGCCTGGGCAAAGGCATCCAGTCCCTGTTGTACCAGTTCAAAGGTCTTGTCGATATTACTGGCAATATCCCCTTGCAGTACGCTGAGTCCTTCCAGGATGCCGCGTGCCTCGGAGAAGCCTTGTAATACCCCCTTGCTGATCTGTTCCATGAATAGATCCAGTACACCATTAGGGTCTTCACCAGGGTGTTGACCCTTGAAGGCCTCAAAAAAGCCGGTGGAGAGACTGACAATACGTTCAGCAGTCGCCTCGGGCGTATAGTCAACACCGGATTGGGCGGCACTCTCAATGGCATTGGAGCCGAATTCGGGTTCCAGTATCTGGTTGATACGGTCAATGGCGGCACGCAAGGTGAGTGCCAGGGGCTTGTTTCCGGCACTGATAGTGGCCTCGGTAGCTGCTAGCAATTCGGCATTAGCCTGTTGTTTATACTGATTCATCTCCTGTGCGGCAGAGAGTTTGGGTTTAGCTGATGTTGGGGTGTTGCTCTGTGGTGCGGTATTTGTGGGGGTAGCGGTGGCGGCGGAAATGGACATATTGGTAACTCCTGGTGTTTGGATCAGTTGTTGAAAGTATAGTCTTTCCTGAGTGGCTGACAAGCGGGATTCCTGTTTTTGTGGGCATGCTGGTAGGGTGCGTATTACGCACCAAAACTATAACGGTACAGAATTGGTGCGCAGTGCGCACCCTACCGGTGAGGGAATACTGGTAGGGTGCGTATTACGCACCAAAACTATAACGGTACAGAATTGGTGCGCAGTGCGCACCCTACCGGTGAGGGAATGCTGGTAGGGTGCGTATTACGCACCATTGAGGTGACGCTGGGTTCCTGTCTGCACATGAATTAATAAAAAATGCTCAGATCAATACCGTATTTACTCGGTGAGACTGCATTCAGAATTCTATCTGAGGTCTCACGGGTTAGATCCATCTCCCTGATTTTTACATAGCTGGTCTTTTTGGCATTATAAAAGATACGCAGCATAGGTTGTAGCAGGCTACCTTCACCTTGTTCGATGACCACACCAACCAGTCCGGATTCGAGTTCAACCAGGGTGCCGATGGGATAGATACCCAGCGAACGAATATAACGTTGTATGAGTTCGGGGTTAAAATGATGAGGACTCCACTCCAGCATTTTTTTCAGGGTGATAGTGGGTTCCCAGGCATCCTTGTACACGCGTATCGAGGTCAATGCATCATAGACATCAACGATTGCCGACATTTGACCGATCTCTGATATCTGGTCGTGTTTAAGTCCATCCGGGTAGCCGCTGCCATCATAGCGTTCATGATGTAATGCACCAACATCCAGTGCCTGTTGACTGATACCCGGTGTTTGTTTCAGTATTTCACGGCTATGTACCACATGAGACTTCATTATTTCCCATTCACTTGGGGTGTGTTTCCCTGGCTTGTTGAGGATCTCCAACGGGATGCTCATCTTGCCGATATCATGTAATAAACCACCCACAGCGATCTCATGGATAACTTTTTTGTCCATATCCATGGCGCGGCCAAAGGAGACCATCAGTCCGGCGACACTGACTGAATGCATGAAGGTGTATTCGTCCTTGCTTTTGATGCGTGACAGGCTAATAAGTGCATCTTTGTTACGAAAGGCGGACTCAATCATCTGTTCGGCGATGGGTTGTACCAGTTCAACCTGCACCTGTTTTCCCAGACGGGCATCGGTCATGATATTGTTCATGGCCTTGGTGGCGGCCTTGTAGATGCTACGTGCCTGCTGGATTTCTTCACCCACACGGGTTTGTTTGCTGATCGGCTTTTCAATACCAGCAACATTGATGGCTTTTTTATGCACATCCATCAAGGTATCTGCAGCCGTTGGGGCATGTTTGAAATCAAGACCTTTTTGGGTATCAATATAGACGCTCTTGATACCATGTGAATGCATCTTTTTAATGTCTTTATCTGCTTTTATCTTGAACTGATTACTAATGAAGCTATGCTCCATCCAGCTACTATTCAGGTCATGGATATACATACCAACTTTTAGATCGGAGGTCTTTATTTTCTTGATCATGGATGTAACAACTCTATCTTTTCAATGTTTGTGTGGCTAATAACTGGCTCATTTCATCAATGGGAATAGGTTTGGAAAAGAAATAACCCTGAATGATTTCACAGCCCAGTATTATCAATAGTTCCAGTGTTTCTTCATCCTCGACACCCTCAGCAACAACGCGCAGTCCCATCGCATGTGCCATATCAAGGGTTGCCTTGACGATGATGGCATCATTTTCATTGTTTATCATATCCATGATAAATGAACGGTCAATCTTTAATTCATCCATCGGTAATTGTTTGAGATAGGCGAGTGATGAATATCCGGTGCCAAAATCATCAAGTGATAAACCAACGCCCAACTGATCCAGTTGATTCAGGATATGTTTTGCCTGGTCAATGTTTTTCATAAACAAGCTTTCAGTTAATTCAAGAATGCAGTGTGATGCAGGGACATTGTATTCCTTTAATAAGGATTCAATAGTACCGGATAGATTGGTTGATTGCAGACAATAGACTGACATATTGATTGCAATAGAAATGTCATGCCCCTGTTTTTTCCAGATATTCCAATCGCTAAATGCACGGTTGAATACCCAGATGGTTAAAGAAAGAATAAGTCCGGTTTGCTCTGCCAGAGGGATAAATATGTCGGGTGATATAAAACCACGTTCCTCATGTTTCCAACGTAATAGTGCTTCCACACTGATTATTTTTCCGGTTTTAGCATCCACTTTGGGTTGGTAATACAGTTGTAATTCATTATTCTCCAGGGCAATCCTGAACTCATTCATTAAGGCTAGCCGGTCAACACTGTTTTGATCTTCCTCTGATTTGTACAAGCTGTAGCCAAGCCCGTTTTGTTTTGCGTTATACATAGCAACATCTGCACGTTGCATCAGGATATTAAGGTTTTCACCATGAGTGGGGTATTCCGTAATACCAATGCTGATGCCGATATTGAGGCTATGTCCATCAACAATAATGGGCTTGTTGAATAAATCCACTATTTTCTGGGCGCTGGTGTCGGCTGCGCTCATGCTGGTGTTGGGTAGTAATATACCAAATTCATCACCACCCAGGCGGGCGACCAGGTCATCTCTTCGCAAGGCGTTTTTCAGGCGTTCAGAGGCCTGTTTGAGCACCTTGTCACCAATATGATGTCCCAGGGTGTCATTGACTTCCTTGAATCGATTAAGATCGCTGACCATAAGTAGGAAGCTGCTGTTTTTATATTTGCTTTTTAATAACTCCAGTTGCACACGATCATTCAGTAATTTACGATTAGGCATATTGGTGAGTGGGTCATGTAACGCCTGATGTTCCAGTGCTGCGGTTTCTGCCTTGATGGCATTGACCAGTAATTCAAAGCGATCCTCCAGCTCCAGTAATTCATCTTTTTTTATCGATTCAG
Source organism: Gammaproteobacteria bacterium (assembly GCA_013151035.1). Classification (NCBI taxonomy): domain Bacteria; kingdom Pseudomonadati; phylum Pseudomonadota; class Gammaproteobacteria; species Gammaproteobacteria bacterium. Next base: position 15,982 of record JAADJB010000005.1, on the reverse strand, counting down.
GTTGCTGGATATCCATATCTCCGGAGAATTCAATCACCTTTTTTGTCAGTCGTTGAATGCGCGAAGTGACCCAATACATGATGCTGGCAAAGGCGAGGATATAGGCTATAGCTGTGATTAGTCTGATTTGCCTATCGGCATTTAATACCTCTGCGGTTTGTTGGCGTACGTCCTCAGTTGATACGAAGGATGCAAATTGCATTAATAGGTCTGAGGATCCCGACCCCAGGTGACCTGCAACCGTGGTCAGATAATCGTCTTTTAGACTGGACAGCAGGACACCTGCGGGTATTTTTACCTGGCTACTGCTTACCAGTACCCTTTCGCCTTTATCATCGAGTAGTGCGATATGTTTTTTATCTGCTACATTTTGTGTTGCCAGTAAAAAAGCCTCATCAAGCGGTGATATGATTAGCAGTCGGGGGCTTTCATCCTCTTCTCCAACAAATGCCGAGGCGATGACATATAGTTTATTATTGATCTCCGTGATGTAACTCTGACCAAATGAACTGTTCAGAATATCATCTTCCATATTAATGAGCTCATCCGCTAACATGGGGTTCTTGTAACGGTATATCTCGCGTACCTTATTGGAACTATCCAGTAACAGGGCGTAGCGCGGGATCACAAAACGCCGCATCATGGATAATCCAGGTAACCATGCAGGGGGCCATTTGTGGTCGATGATCTCGATGTTTTGTTGTGAACTCCAGTCGACGGATTCGAGATAATCCCGAATATTGACCATTGCCGCATAGGTCCGTACAGCAGGATAATAGGACTTTACCTGGCGGTCGAAGCGGATACGCTGGTCGGATACCTCATCGTTGAATCGTTCCTTTAACTTGACATAAAAAATATCATTGAGTTCTTCATGTTGATAACTATCAGAGATTGCCCAAACAACCAAGCCAACGGTCACCGTTAGTATCAGCATGGATGTTGTTAGTGATAGGCGATTTAACAACATGGAAGGAGATGCATTATAGTGTTATCAGGAAATAGTCTAGGCTGGAAACTCCATGGATCAGTGCGTGAAAATTGCATGATTGATGGGGTTTCCAGACGGGTATAATTAATTAGAGTTTCGTTAATGAATGACGGGCATGTTATCAGGTTCTGCTATAAGTTCATCCCCGTCAAATTTCCATCCGGCATCCCTTAATTTTGATGCGGGAATAAAGCCATAACGATCACCCTGGGCTTCAATGTGAGCCTTTAGTTCCTGTACGAATTCATTTGCGAGCTGGTAACTTTTGCCCTCACCTTTCCACGTGGTCAGATTGTAGGTTCGATAAATCGGGTATTCACCATTGAGCAGATATTGTGCCTGCTGAGGATTGTGTCCATCAATATTCAATATCTTTAGATCGCCTTGTTTTTTATGAACTTCCAGCATGAATGGAGTTTCGATACCAATGGCGGATGTGTTGTTCGCAACCTGTTTGATCATGTCCGGTATGACAGCAACCTCAAATATCCTGGGGCTCATCAGGTCTTCGTTTTTTAACAGATGGCGCCAGTGCCCAGGACGTTTTTTGCAGTGTAGACGCACAATAGGCTGAATATTTTCGATGGCAAAGTTGGTTTGTTTAGCGGATGGAAGCTCTGACCATTGTGCGTATTCACCACGAAATATGTTTTGTGCCTCAATACTGGTGATGTTATTTAACGGGTTTGATGGGTGTGTTACAAATACCAGCGGTGTAATGGCGATGGTATGGAACTCCAGTCCGGGTAGGCGATCACCTTTGCCTGGAGGGCAACAATAGGCTCCGATATCAATGGCCTTGCGTTTTAGTTTTTTAGCTGTTCTACCACAGCTACCTTGCTGGATGACGACATTGATGCCTCGTTTTTCTGCGATTTCCTCGACGACCTTATGCAGTGCCGGCCAGGTTTGTTGACCCAGAGATATGACCAGATCGGCATCCTTGATCTTTTCATCGTAGATGATTTCCTGATCAATCCATGCCTGTTTTTTTTCGGTGATTTTTGCCGGGTCGGTGAATACAGGCCCTTGTAATGATGCGTCTTGTTGGTTGGCAGCGATGTTAAACGGGGTAATTAGACCCAAACCAAGTATTAATAGAGTCTTTCTTGCTGTTAATCCTGTCTTGCCAAGGGTGAGTCGCTGCATGGTGGTCTCCGTGATCATTTAATGTCGAAGTGAGGTTTATTAAATTATCATCTAACCTCTTTGATTATAAAAGAAAAACAATATAAACAAAAGATAAAAGATGCTAGTAAAAGGTATAGTCGGCAATAAGTTACGGAACTTCAATAAAAGGGGCGTATCCCTAATTATTGTGGCAGGAATAACCGTGATGGCGTAATATTCCGACACAGGATTTTTAGCGATAGTGAGTGAGTATGTTATTAAATATTAATGAAAAGAAAAGTGCCCCTCGTTTGGCCTTGTTTGATCTGGGTTTTCGTCCTTTTTTTATGGGTGCAGGTTTGTTTGCTTTTATTGCGATGGCATTGTGGTTACTGAGTTACAGTTATGCCCGTCCTATTGGTCTATCGGTTTTGCTACCGGTTACCTGGCATGCTCATGAAATGATCTATGGTTATGCCCTGGCAGTTATTTTTGGTTTTTTATTGACGGCCGTTGGTAACTGGACAGGAAAGGCTATGCCGAAGGGCGGGGTGTTGATGGCCATGTTTACGTTATGGGCCCTGGTCAGAATTTTGCCTTTCATTAGTTTGGGCTATCAACTTGAGTTGGCAATGATTCTTGAGTTGACTCTGATTCTGGTGGTTTATATTGCGGTGTTGTTGCCGGCAAAGCAGTCCGCACAGAGTAATAATATAGCGCTGGTTTCCTTGTTGTTATGGATGTTTATCGGTGATGCTGTCTATTACGCGGGGTTATTGGGTTGGCTTGAGAATGGTGTGCGTGATGGTTTGTATCTAGGGCTTTACGGTGTAGTGTTGTTTATTCTGTTGATGGCACGAAGGGTTGTCCCGTTTTTTATCAGTAAGGGTCTGGAGGTTAATCTGGGGATCAAGGAACGGCCCTGGCTGGATTATGTTGCGATTATTGTTTTTGTCCTTTTTGTTTTGAGTGATGTATTTTTTGCGATGCCCCTTGTTTCGTCGATATTTGCAGTAGTGCTGGCATTGCTGCACGTCTATACCCTTGTTCAATGGTATCACCCGGATTTACGAAAAAAGTCCTTGCTCTGGAGTTTGTATCTGGGCTATCTGGGATTGGTGTCGGGTTTTATTATGAAAGCGTTGGAACCCTTTATGGCGATCTCTCCAACGCTAGCCGTTCATGCCTTTACCGTGAGTGTTGCAATAATGACGCTGGCGATGATGACGCGGGTTTCTTTAGGGCATACCGGCAGAGATGTATTTAATCCTCCGCTCTTATTACGATGGATATTCCTCGGTGCTATTGCTGTGTTCTTGCTGCGGGTCTTGTTGCCTGTGTTGATGCCAGTACAATATGCGCTCTGGATTGAGTTGTCACAGTGGGTCTGGTTGCTGGTCTTTGGGGCGTTTTTTACGATATATTTTCCCATCTGGTGCAAGCCCAGGGTTGATGCTTAAAGTATTTTCCCCCGGTATTCGCAAAGATCCTGAATAATGCAATCCTTACACAAGGGCTTACGTGCGATACAGGTATAACGTCCATGCAGGATGAGCCAGTGATGGGCGTCCTGCTTGAATTCATCCGGGATGAATCTCAATAAGCCCTTTTCAACGGCAAGCGGGGTCTTGCCTTTGGCCAGGCCAATGCGATTGGATACACGGAAGATATGGGTGTCAACGGCGATTGTGGGCTGACCAAATGCCGTATTGAGTACGACATTCGCTGTTTTTCTGCCGACGCCTGCCAATGCCTCCAGTGCTTCTCTCTGTTGTGGGATCTCACTGGCATATTGTTCGACCAGTATGTGGCAGGTCTTGATAATGTTTTTGGCCTTGGTATTGAATAGACCGATGGTGCGTATATATTGTTTTAACGCTATCTCACCCAGATCAAGCATATCCTGTGGTTGCCTAACGATGTTGAATAAGGCCTTTGTTGCCTTGTTGACACCCACATCGGTTGCCTGAGCCGACAGAATAACGGCGATCAGTAACTGGAAGGAATTGCTGTAGTTGAGTTCTGTTCGCGGTGCCGGATTTTGCTGGCGTAGCCGGGCAAAGATCTGCTGGCGTTTTTGTGGATTCATGAAATTGATTCAGTATGGGCTTGTACAATGACCGCTGTACGTTGCTTTTCCTGTTGAGCGTTGATGCGATTTTTGACGGCAATAATCAGACTGAGACCAATAAAAGCACCGGGTGGTAACATGGCTAACAGGAAGCCGCGGTAGTCATCAATGAGAATAATGACCCAGTCTTTTGCTGCGGCACCAAACATTAGTTCGGCATGGCTAAACAGGGTGCCTTGTCCCAACGCCTCGCGTAACCCACCTAACAGGCACAATATGATGGTAAAGCCAAGCCCCATCATCAGGCCATCCCATGCTGCCAGACGTACGATCTGTTTGGAGGCAAATGCCTCGGCCCGACCAATAATGGCGCAGTTGGTTACGATTAGTGGGATGAATATACCCAATACCCGGTAGAGGTCATGTAGCCAGGCATTCATACTGAGTTCGATGATAGTGACCGCAGAGGCAATAACCAGTACAAAGACCGGGATGCGAACCTCGGGGCGTACCATTTTACGAATCATGGAGATGCAGGTATTGGATATTAGCAGAGTTATGGTGGTGGCTATTCCCAGCCCCAGTCCGTTGACAACGGTGTTAGTCACGGCAAGCAGGGGACATAGTCCTAGTAGTTGTACCAGCGCAACATTATTGCTCCACAGTCCATTTTTACCTATTTCTGTATAGCTCGAGTTAGTCATGTTGATGATCCTTTAGACTATCTGATGGCTTGGTTTTAAAGATCTGTTCACGATGGTGTTGATAATAGATTAGTGTCTTATGTACGGCTTTTACAATGGCTCTTGGTGTTATCGTTGCGCCGGTAAATTGATCGAATATACCGCCATCCTTTTTGACATGCCATTGAGATGATTTCAAGTTTTGTATGGATCGGGTGTTGAATGAGAATACCCAATCTGATTTTTCTTCTTCGATTTGATCGCCCAGGCCAGGGGTTTCACGATGATTAATGATGCGGACCCCGGCAATCTCACCGTTATAGTAGATGCCAACGAGTAAGCGAATATTGCCATTGTAGCCATCCGGGGCAACCGATGACAGGATGGCTGCAACAGGTTTCCCCTGCTTGCGTGCGCGATAGATCTGTATGGGTTTTTTGTCACCTAACAGGGTTGGGTTGTGGGCGGTCGTACTATCTTTGAATAGATCGTTATCGTGTATCTGTGGCGGGATGATTTTATGTAGATTGCGTAACAGGGTTGCACGTTCATTGGCCTGAATTTGCTCATCAGTTTGTTCAAAGGTAAAGGAGACCAATGTCGTACCAATGAGCGCAAAGACGAAGAGCAGAATGGCGGTAACGATGATTTTTCGATACATCATGGTTTTTTATGTCCAAAGACCCTGGGTTGGGTGTAATAATCGATGCTTGGAACGGCCATATTCATTAGCAAGACAGCGAATGCAATACCATCAGGATAACCTCCCCAGGTGCGAATGATATAGGTGATGACACCAATGCCCGCACCATAAATCAGCCGACCCTTGCGGGTGGTGCTGGCGGTTACCGGGTCGGTAGCAATGAAAAAGGCACCCAGCATGCTACCACCACTCATCAGGTGAAAGATGGGGGAGACATAACCGTCCTGGTCGACGGAGAAAAATATCAAGGCCATAAAGAATAGTGCAAACAGCATTGAAACAGGAATCTCCCAGCTTATTACGCGTCGTTTCAGTAACCAGATTCCACCTAGCAGAAAGAAAAAATTCAGTTGTTCCCAGCCGGTGCCACCGTAATCACTAAAGCGCGGATCTATTTTGATCTCGGAGATGGTGTGGCTCAGGCTTAGTTGAGTCTTTATGGTGTCCAGCGGTGTTGCCATACTGATGCTGTCGATGGCCTTGGGGATCTGGTCAAGGAACATGATGTTTAGCGTCTGTCCTAAACTGATTGTGGTCTCTGTGAGCATGCTCGGTATCGCCCAAGTAGTCATCTCTCGGGGAAAAGAAATGATTAACACTACATAGCCCACCATCGCTGGATTGAAGGGGTTAAAACCCAGACCGCCATAGAGTTGTTTGGCAATAATGATGGCAAAGGCGGTGCCAATAACAGCGATCCACCAGGGTGCCAGTGTAGGCAGAGCTAGTCCGAGTAACAGTGCGGTAATGATGGCGCTACCATCACTGATCGCAGGCAGACCTGGACGCGCACGCATACGCAAGATAAGTAGTTCCGAGACCACTGCTGTGAGGGTGGTCAGGAATAAATTGACGAGTACACCCCAGCCAAATAGCCAGAAGGCGCAGGCAATGCCAGGAATCAGGGCGTAGACCACCTGACGCATGAGTTCAGGAACCTGAGTCGGTCCACGACTATGAGGGGAGCTGGGTGTTATAAAATTCATCTCGTCCTTAAATCAGTTTGTTGTTGTTCGTTGGCTTTTTGTTGACGGCGCTGGTCAACGGCATCAATCATCTTTTGCTGGTTTGCAGAGAGGTTATCAATATTATCTAGTTTGATGTTACTGGCCTCTTTTTTAGCCTTTACCCGTTCCAGTGCTGCTTGTATCGCATCTTTTTTGTTATTCGAGTCACCGTCCTTTTTAATGGCTGCTTTTTTCTTGCGTAGTTTTGCTGCGCGTTCTTCCTTGTCTCTGAGTAATCGGGCGGCGCGAAATTCAAAGCGATTTCTTGCATTGCTGGCTTTCTGATATTCCTGTTCCTGGTACCATATCTCGTTTTTAGCATAACGATAATATTGCACCAGAGGGATGTTAGATGGACATACATAGGCGCAACAGCCGCATTCGATACAATCGAAGAGCTTGTAATCCTGCGCCTTATCAAAGTCGCGTGCATTAACATGCCAGTATAATTGTTGTGGCAGGAGTCCGGCAGGACAACAGACAGCACATTCTCCACAACGGATACACTCTGTTATTGCTCCCTTTTGAGGTAGATCTTTTTCGTTGGCAACGAGGATGCAATTGCTGGTCTTGGTTATGGGAACCTGATCCGTGTTAATGGCAAAACCCATCATGGGGCCGCCGATAATGAGCCGGTTTGGCTCAGAGCTGTATCCGCCACATTGTTCAATCAGATGCTGTATCGGGGTGCCGATCAGTACCTCAATATTACCGGGCTGTTGTACACCGCTACCCGTTACTGTGATGATGCGTGATAACAGAGGTTCACTTTCAATGATAGCGCGTGCAATGGCTGCAACAGTACCTACGTTGTGGCAGATGACACCGATATCGACAGGCAGTCCCTGACTGGGTACTTCTTTTCCGGTCAGGATGTAGATAAGTTGGCGTTCTCCACCGGCAGGGTAAACCGTTGGGATCTTTATTAGTTCAATATCTGTAATGTTTTGTTTTTCCAGCTCATCACGTATGGCTTGCCAGGCCTCGGTCTTGTTGTCTTCAATGCCAATGATAACCTTTTCAGGATGTAAGGCATGACGCAGGATAGTGATGCCGGTGATAATCTCATCACTGCGTTCACGCATTAAACGATCATCACAGGTGATAAAGGGCTCACATTCAATACCATTAATAATCAGGGTGTGAATGTTGCCAGAACGCGGGTTCATCTTGATAAAGGTGGGGAATCCTGCGCCACCTAATCCGACTACCCCCATCTTGCGAATATGATTTCTTAATTCACCTGAATCTAGCTGGGTGTAATCAATGATGCGTTCACGCCGCCAACGCCAGCGATCCGCACCATCGGTTTCTATGATGATACACGGTGCTGACATCCCTGAAGGGTGGGCAATGGGGTGTTCTTCAATGGCGATGACGGTGCCTGAGCTAGAGGCTGCCAGGGGGGCGCTGACGAAGCCATGTACCTGTGCGATGACTTCGCCTTTTAATACCTTGTCGCCAACCTTAACTAGTGGTTCGGCGGGTTGACCAATATGTTGCTGTAGCGGCAGGATTAATTTGTCCGGCAGACTTACCTGGGTAATGGCTTGTTGATTGGATGATTCTTTATGGCCGGGTAAGTGTAGACCGCCTTGAAAATCCCATAGTTTACGCGGGGTGTTATTCATGAATTGGCCTCATGAATATGACTGACGTTGATCTGTTTTCCGGGTAACGGCCATTTCCAGTTATCGATGTTTTGTTCCTGTTCTATCATGACGATACAATCGACCGGGCAGGGTGGTATGCACAGTTCACAGCCGGTACATTCATCAATGATGACAGTGTGCATCTGTTTGGCTGCACCGACAATCGCATCCACTGGACAGGCCTGTATACATAGCGTGCAACCAATGCAGACCTGCTCATCAATGACTGCGACAGTCTTGATCTGGTGTGCACCATTTTCGGGGTTGAGGGGTTTTGCATCACGGCCAAGTAGATCCGCGAGAGCCTGTATAGTGACCTCCCCGCCGGGGGGGCACTGGTTGATATCGGCCTCACCGTTGGCGATGGCTGTGCTATAGGGACGGCATCCGGCAAATCCACATTGACCGCATTGAGTCTGTGGCAATAAGGCATCAATCTGATCGACGACAGGGTCGCTTTCTACCTTGAAGCGTATCGCTGAGTAGCCCAGTATCAAACCGAACAGTGCGGCCAGTGCGCTGATTGTGATAATTGCTGTCAGCATGTTATTTCAGAGTTTCCTTATCCCTTAACCAGACCAGTGAAGCCCATGAAGGCCAGTGACATGAGCCCTGCTGTCATTAAAGCGATGGGGGCACCCTTGAATGCAACAGGAACATCGGCAACCGAGATGCGTTCACGCATGGCGGCAAATAATATCAATACCAGAGAAAAACCAACGGCGGCACCAAAGCCATAGACCGCCGATGAAAGAAAGCCATGTTGTTCCTGTACATTGAGTAAGGCAACACCCAGTACGGCGCAGTTAGTGGTGATCAGGGGTAGAAATATACCCAATACCTGATACAGCAGCGGGCTGGTTTTGTGTACCACCATTTCGGTAAATTGCACAACAACCGCAATGACCAGGATAAAGGTGATGGTGCGTAGATATTCCAGTCCTAACGGGATAAGTAGATATTCATTGGCAAGATAGCTGCAAATAGAGGATAGGGTAAGGACAAAGGTGGTTGCCAGCCCCATGCCAGTGGCGGTTTCCAGTTTACGTGAGACACCCATAAACGGGCATAGCCCAAGGAACTTGACCAGGACAAAATTATTGACCAGTACCGTACTTATCAGAATGAGTGCGTATTCTGTCATAGGGCAGCCGTCTCTTTCTCCTGATCTTCTGTTGATTCCTCAAGCATGGCATTAATAGACTCTGTATCAATACGTGTCATGAGTGGTTTGAACTTGTTGATGCTGTGTGCCAGCAATGGGTCTGTGATTTGCTCCCACTCCATGGGCTGAATATTAAGGAAGGTCTCAGCCTTTGTTGCCATCATGGGCAGAACCGGTTTGAGATAGCTCATTAATATACGGAACAGATTGATGCCCATGCTACAAACAGCCTGTACCTCATCATCCTTGCCTTCTTCTTTTGCCAGCACCCAGGGTTTCTTATCATCAATATATTGATTGGCACGATCCGCCAGAGCCATGATCTCGCGCATGGCGCGACTGTATTCACGTTGTTCATAGCGTTCTGCAATGCTCTCGCGTGCCTGAACGAATTCTTCATAGAGTGCGGGTTCAGAACAATCAGGCGATAATTTTCCATTAAAGCGTTTCTTGATAAAACCTGCACAACGACTAGCGATATTAACCACCTTGCCCACTAAATCGCTATTGACCCGTTGCGTAAAATCTTCCAGGTTAAGATCAATGTCTTCAATCCCATTATTGAGTTTTGCACTGAAATAATAGCGCAGATATTCGGGGTTAAGATGCTTGATGTAGGTGCTTGCCTTGATAAAGGTGCCGCGTGACTTGGACATTTTTTTACCATTGACGGTTAAAAAGCCGTGGGCAAAGATGGCTGTCGGGGTACGGAAGCCTGCACCGGATAGCATGGCGGGCCAGAACAGGGAATGGAAATAGATAATGTCCTTGCCAATAAAATGATAGAGTTCGACTTGGCTGTCCTTGCCCCAGAATTGATCGAAGTCCAGACCTTGTTTATCACACAGTGCCTTGAAGCTTGCCATATAACCGACTGGGGCATCCATCCATACATAGAAAAACTTATCCTCTGTGCCCGGGATCTTAAATCCAAAATAGGGGGCATCACGCGAGATGTCCCATTCACGTAGCCCATCCTCAAACCATTCTGCCAGCTTGTTACTCACCTCATCCTGTAAGTGACCGGCAGAAGTCCACTGTCGTAGCATCGGTTCAAAGTCAGCCAGTTTGAAGAAGTAGTGCAGGGAATCCCGTTCGACCGGAGTGGTTCCCGAAATCGCCGATACGGCATTTTTTAGTTCGGTAGGTGAGTAGGTGGCACCACAGACCTCGCAGTTATCACCGTATTGGTCTTTGGCACCACACTTGGGGCATTCCCCTTTGATGAAACGATCCGGCAGGAAGATGTTTTCCTGCTCATCATAGGCTTGGGTGATGGTGCGGGTATTAATGTGCCCGGCATCATGATTACGTTGGTAGATGGTGTTGGCGAGTTCCTGATTCTCGGGGGAATGGGTTGAATGATAGTGATCAAACTCGATGCCAAAAGCAGCAAAATCCTGCTGGTGTTCGATAGATGATTTGGCAATCAGTTCATCGGGGCTGATACCCTCGCGGCGTGCCCTGAGCATAATCGGGGTGCCGTGGGCATCATCGGCGCAGACATAATGACATTGGTGCCCACGCATTTTCTGGAAACGAACCCAGATATCGGTTTGAAGATATTCAACCAGATGTCCCAGATGTATAGGGCCATTAGCATAAGGAAGGGCGCTGGTAACGAGCAGGGTGCGAGGATCTTTGTTCATGGTTTGTTTCAGGCTACTTAACTTTATTGATTGGGTATATTATGCCACAGGACGAGGTGGTTTGCGCTTGCTATCGGGAATAGGCAATTGAGTTTACCTTGCGTGGCGACGCATCATATTTATTCCTTACTAATTTGGTGGGGTATATCTCTACATTCGTAGTTGATTCATGTATAATGATTTTATTATGTACTTTATTTAATCAATTTCCTGCTACTCAGGAGATGTGAGAGGAGAATAACTCGATGTCCGAAATTACTCAGGCTGCTATTGAAGCGGCTATCCAGAACTATGTCGATCCTTATCTGGAAAAAGATCTGGTGACCACCAAATGTATCAAGGATATCGCTATTGATGGCGGTAAGGTTAGTATTAAAGTTGTTCTGGGCTTTCCGGCTGAGGGGCATAAGGCAGCGTTGGCTGACAAGGTTACTGAACAGGTTAAAACGGTTGCTGGTGTAACTGATGTGGCAGTGGATGTGTCCTGGAAAATTGTTGCGCATGAGATTCAGAAAGGTGTGGAACCCATTAAGGGCATCAAAAATATTGTTGCTGTTGCCTCGGGTAAGGGCGGCGTGGGTAAATCAACAACGGCGGTTAATCTAGCGTTGGCGCTGTCTGCTGAAGGTGCCAGTGTGGGTATCCTGGATGCTGATATTTATGGTCCCAGTCAACCGCGTATGCTGGGTGTGTCGGGTCAGCCGGAGTCTACCGATGGTCAGAAGCTGGAGCCTATGATTAGTTATCATCTGCAGGCAATGTCGATTGGTTTTCTGATTGATGATGAGACGCCGATGATCTGGCGTGGTCCGATGGTGACACAGGCCTTGCAGCAGTTGTTGAATGATACCAACTGGAAGGATCTGGATTACCTGATTGTGGATCTTCCACCGGGTACCGGTGATACCCAGTTGACGCTAGCGCAGCAGGTGCCGGTCAGTGGTGCGATTGTAGTGACAACCCCGCAGGATATTGCCTTGCTGGATGCGCGTAAGGGTCTCAAGATGTTCCAGAAGGTTGAAGTTCCGGTATTGGGTATTGTTGAGAACATGAGTATTCATATCTGTAGCAAGTGTAATAACGAAGAATATATCTTTGGTAGTGGCGGCGGTCAGTCGATGGCGGATCAGTATGATGTTGATTTTCTGGGTGCGTTGCCACTGGATATCAAAATTCGTCAGTCGACAGATGATGGTAAGCCTACCGTGGTTTCTGATCCTGATAGTCGTGTGGCAGAGATCTATCGTGAGATTGCGCGTCGTACGGCTGCCAAGTTATCCTTGCAGGCTAAGAACTATGCAGCGAAGTTCCCCAAGATTGTGATTGATAATAATTAAATCATTAAACCGGGTGTTATAAATCCGAGACAGGTGTTACCCATCTTGATCGGAGACACGCCGTGAATACATCCATGTAGGCTCGATGCCCGCATCCCTGCGGGCAATGGTCTCTGATCAAGACGGATAACACCTGCCTCTAAACGGTTTAATGGTACTGGAACGGTAGGGTGCGTACTACGCACCAGGAAACTAAATATGAGACTTTGTGACCGGGATATTATCAAGGCGTTTGATGATAAAAGCATCAAAGTTGAACCGCGTCCTGATAGAGATAGTATCAGTGGTGTGAGTGTTGATCTGCGTCTGGGTAATCGTTTTCGTGTCTTTAGTTCTCATGCGCGCTCATTTATTGATCTGAGTGGCTCGCGTGAGGATGTGAATAAGGCCATTCAGCAGGTGATGAGTGACGAGTTACTGATCGAAGGGGATGATGCCTTTTTTCTCCATCCAGGAGAATTGGCATTGGGTATGACCTATGAGTCGATCACCTTGCCCGATGATATTGTTGGTTGGCTGGATGGTCGTTCATCTCTGGCGCGTCTGGGGTTGATGGTTCATGTAACGGCACATCGTATTGATCCAGGCTGGAGTGGTAATGTGGTACTGGAGTTTTTTAACTCGGGTAAGTTACCACTGGCATTGCGTCCGGGTATGTCGATTGGTGCTATCAGCTTTGAGACCATGAGTGGGGCTGCTGATCGTCCTTACCGCAAGCGTAAGGATGCCAAGTATCGTGATCAAAGTGGTCCAGAGGCAAGCAGGATCAGTCAGGATAAATAAAATTTTCCATTGCTCTCCCTTGCTGAAACGGTAGGGTGCGTACTACGCATCAATTGAGCTGCGCCCTGATAGATATAGTATCAGTTAGGATAATCAATATTTTCCAGATACTTCCATAAAGTGGAAGTATCTGGAAAATATTGTATACTATCCATTATGTCTTCTTTAATTAATCAGATTATTGCCAATGGGCAAGCTAATTTTGTCTTGAGTGACAGGCAACTAGCCCGTGTGTTAGGCGGTAGTGATGGGCGCCGTTATGGTCAGGTCAATCGTGCCATGAAGGTTGGTGATCTGGTCAGAGTGAAGCGAGGGGTCTATGTCCTTGCTGATAAGTATCGAGATAATCCGCTTCATCCCTTTGCCTTGGCTCAGCAATTACTTCCGGGTGGTTATATTTCTGCGGAATCGGCATTAAGCCATCACGGCTGGATTCCTGAGGCAGTGCACAGTGTATTGAGTGTGACTGCCAAAGGGAAGTCTGTGAGTTATGATCATGAAACCCTGGGGAAATTTGAGTTTCAGCGTATGACGGTTAAACCCGGTTATTTTCTTCAGGCGGTTACCCGGTATGAGTTACAGAAACAGGTGGCGCTTGTGGCTGAGCCTATGCGGGCATTGCTCGATCTGGTGTATTTGCGTAAATTATCATGGCAGGGTCTGGATTATTTACTTGATGGTCTGCGTATTGATGAGCAGGCAATTAAAACAGTGCCTTCATTAAGTATTATAAAGCTATTGGATGTATACAAAGGAAAGCGAGAAATAAACTTCATTGAAGAGTTATTAAGGTCTTTGGATTTGTGATCGATTTAATTCAGAAACGTTTAGCAGCATATAAAGTAGCAGGGCCGGTTGAAGAGGAAAATGCGCTCAAGGAAATTATTCAGGAAATCATGTTGTTTTCTTTATGGCAGGCAAATTTTTTTGAAGTTGCAGCATTTCAGGGTGGTACCAGTTTACGGGTTTTGCATGGTTTGCCGCGTTTTTCAGAGGATATGGATTTTATTTTATTAGAGCCTGATGTTGCATTTTCGTGGCAACCTTATTTAGAAATCTTGATTGAGACGTGTAAAGAATTTGGGATTAAACCTGAGGCACTAGACAAAGCACGCATGGATCAACGAATTAAAAAGGCATTGATTAAAGACACATCAATTTCGAATCAGTTAAATCTGAGCTTTATGAATGATCTTAATGGGCGTAAGTTAAAGGTTAAATTAGAGATCGATTGTAACCCGCCTGAGGGATCTGATTTTGAATATTCCTATCTTGATTTTCCGGTGGATTTTGAGGTATGTCACCAGGACATGAGTAGTAATCTTGCATTGAAAATTCATGCGCTATTGTGTCGACCTTATCTTAAGGGTAGAGATTGGTATGATTTTTCCTGGTACATTGCTCAGGGTGTTACGCCCAATCTATTATTACTACAAAATGCGCTGATTCAATACGGGCCATGGAAAGATCAGGGGCTTAATATTGATCAGGATTGGCTTGAGAATGCCTTGGGTGAAAAAATTAATTCAATTGACTGGAAAGCAGCGGCTGATGATGTTGAAAGGTTTATGAAGCCAGTAGAGCGGAAAAGTTTATCTCTATGGAGTGAGCGGTTTTTTATGGGTAAACTCCAGAAGTTGTATAAAAAATCATTGCTGTCCCGTTAATGTTTTTTGATTTCTGTGCCTTTGATGATGAGTATGTCAGAATTGGAATGCCCTTGGCATGCTATAACAGGTGGAAGATGTTCTGCATGGCGGAACGGTTGATAAGTCGGGTTTTATTGGATTTTATCGGATATAGTTGGGTGACAAAATCAAAAGCAAAGTAGATCAAGTCTGGAACACCTTCTCAGCAAACAAACTCAGGCCGCATAAAGGTAAACAAGGATGACAATAAACCACAGCCATGCACTACTCGTTCCCACGCTCCCGCGTGGGAATGCATACCGGTGTTTAAAGTCAGGTATGGGTTCCCACGGAGACCGTGGGAACCAGAGGGCACGGCGATGAGCGAAAACCACTCACGATTCATTATCTACCAAACCGAAAATGGTGCAACAAATCTGGATGTGCATTTTCAGGACGAAACGGTCTGGTTGACACAAAAGCTATTATCAGAGCTGTTTCAGACCACGCCCGAGAATATCCTGATGCATTTAAAAAATATCTATCAGGAAGGGAAGTTAGACGATCTGGCAACTACTAAGGATTTCTTAGTAGTTCGTAAGGAAGGTGGGCGGCAGGTTAAACGCAAGCTAAAACATTATAATCTGGATGCCATTATCTCTGTGGGCTATCGGGTTAAATCCCACACCGCCACGCGTTTTCGTCAGTGGGCAACCCAGCAATTACGCGAATACATTGTAAAAAATTTTGTGCTGGATGATGAGCGCCTGAAAAACCCGATGGTTTTTTAACATTAAATGATCGTGATATCCTTGACCATGCGGGTAAGGTCTCGCATAACTTAGCCAAACAACTTGGCCTATCTGCGCATCATTGATGAGCAGTATCTCCGAACACAAGGTGCCGTGCCTGGGCCACATACCAGTAAGCCTCATCCAGAGCACAAGATTTACCCCTACCTCCTCAGAGGCCTGGATTTAGACTATGCCAATCTGGTGTGGTCAACAGATTTCACCTATAGTGCGCCCAACCTTCAAAGATGTCATTGATGGTGTTGTTGAAGCTTGAGCATGTTTGGAATGCACCCTGACTTTACTAAGGAGGAAATAAACGTAAGCGCTCAATCAACAACACTCTTGCTCAACGAAGGCTTATCTGATCCTGCGTAACACTACCCGGCAACAAAGCCTCAATATCTTCTAC
>JAADJB010000004.1 GCA_013151035.1 Gammaproteobacteria bacterium | reverse complement strand
AATCGGACATGTTCTATTCCTCTGATTGTAAAACCACAGAGTGCAGAAAATTATTTCAGGTGTATAGAGTGGGGTTTATTTTGCGCTTACGTTACAATGACGGCGACTTCGGAGCATCCCATTTTTCTTCATTAGATTATTATGCCTTTTTGTCTACCTACGACACACCAGGAGGGTCTTCTAATGAAATTGGTCTTGGCCGATTTAATGGGAATGGCGATGTTGATGACCTTGATGATTGGAGCACAATTACAAATTTAGATGCACTCCATTTGATAAATGGAAACGCAGTTAATCTTCTGTTATACCGCGAAACACCTGCTGTCTCTGTACCGGCAGCAGTTTGGTTATTTGGTTCTGGTCTTTTAGGTTTAATTGGAATCGCTAGACGTAAGAAATCATAAAAAATTCTTTCGTCTAATTATATAAACGACAGAATTTCAGCCTCGATATCTTCTTTATCAATCAGCGTATTCTGTGCTATTTCTTTTTCAAATAACGCGCTGATAACCGTCGGTATCTTGATATTGGCTTTTTCGGCAATCGACTTCAGTGCATCAATATCCTGTGTGTCAACCTCGCCGGTGATGGCATTGGCAATGACGGGTGAGAACTTGGTCCATTCTGCAGTTGAGTAGATGATGGTTTTTAATGGTTTATCCCGGCAGTTATCATAGGCCTTGAAACAGGTGGCGGTATGTGGATCTATTAAATAGCCTTTTGAAAAGACATTCTTGATGTATTTTTTACCTTCTTCATCGGTGCAGAAGTCAGCAGTAAAGATATCTTGTAGTGTCGTTAATTCATCATGGCTTAATTGGTAATGATGTTCCTTATCCAGTTGCAGCATGAGTTCTTTGGCGCGTGCCGCGCCAAACAAATCAAATAGAATGCGTTCAATATTGGATGACTTCAGAATATCCATCGCCGGTGAAGTAGTGGCGATGACTGACTTATTGCGTAAATCATAGCGACCTTCTTTAATGAACTGGGTGAGGATATTATTGTTATTTGAGGCGATCAGGATTTTTTCAACTGGCAGTCCCATCTTCATAGCATAGTAGCCGCCAAGCGCATTGCCGAAGTTACCGCTGGGTACATTAAGGTAGATCTTGTCGCCTAAAGCTATGGCTTTCTGGCGTACCAGTTCAAGATAGGAATGAATATGGTAGATAATTTGAAAAATAATTCGCCCGAAGTTGACTGAGTTGGCGGCTGAAAGGTGAATGTTTTTTTGCTCTAGTTTTTGTTTAAATGTAGCCGATCCGAGTAGTTGTTTGAGGGCACTTTGGGCATCATCAAAGTCACCGTGAATACCAATAACCTTTAAGTTGCTGGCATTTTCAGTAACCATTTGCAGACGCTGCACATCGGAGGTGCCGCCATCGGGATACAGACAAACAACCTGTACGTTGTTGCGGTTTTTAAAAGTTTCCAGTGCGGCAGGGCCTGTGTCACCCGAGGTGGCTGCAAGTATCAGATAATGCTCATTGCGCTTTTGTGCCAGTGCTGAAAGCACTAGGCCGAAGGGCTGTAATGCCATATCTTTAAATGCACGAGTGGCACCGTGGTATAACTCGCTGACATAGAGGTCATGGTAAACTTTGTTTACGGGTACCGGGTTACTGTTGTCATCAAATTCATCATATAGATCGAGTGCCTTTTCAATCACGTCGGCATCAATATCAATCTCAAAAGCGATTAACAGATTGCGCGCCAGGGTTTTGTAATCGGCATCAATATGTTTTTGTAAAAAGTCATTGCCGAGGTCGGGCAAGGATTCAGGGGAATAGATGCCACCAAACGATGATATGGGGCTCAGGATGGCCTCAGAAAAACTGACATGGGGTGGGTGCTGGCCATCATTACCGCGCGTTTCAATAAATTTCATATGAGTGATAGTGCGTTATATTAAGGTGATGTGAATTATAGCGAAAAGTGCTTTTATTTCATAATAATTTACACAGATAATTATTCTTCCTTTTGTATGGCTTTTGTCGAGGTGAAATATAACCAGAGAAACCCCGAGACACCAGCAATTATCGAGGCAATAAGAATCCCTGTTTTAGCCATAAGGAGATCGCTGGGGTGTTGCACAAAACCGAGTTCTGCAATAAAGATGGACATGGTAAAGCCAATACCACCCATCAGTCCGGCACCAATAATGTGCTTGAAGTTAAGATCGTGTGGAAGCGAGGTTAAGCCCAGTTTTACCGCAATCCAGGCGAAACCGGCAATGCCAACCAATTTTCCGATAACCAGACCGGCTGTGATACCCACCGAGACCGGGTGGGTGATAATTGTACCTAGGGCTGACCAGTCGATGGGGACACCGGCATTGGCGAGAGAAAAGATCGGGATAATAATATAGGCGGATGGCAGGTGCATCTTTCGTTCCAGGATTTGAGCCGGTGCTTGTACCAGTTGTACACCTTCACCCAGGGCCTGAACACGGGAACGGAGTTCATCATTTTTAATAATGTTAGCTTCTTTCTGGTAGGCCTGTTTGATTTGTTCAACCATTCCATTGATATGAGCTAGAAAACGACCGGGGTCATATTTTGGGCGCATCGGAATTGTAAAGGCAAGGAAGATGCCTGCCAGTGTGGCATGAATGCCACTTTTTAACATGGCGATCCAGAGAATGGTGCCGAGTAACATATAGGGTAGGGGACGACGAATACCACCCAGGTTTAATGCCACTAGTACACCTATTATGGCGATGGCAGTCGCCAGTGCGGGGATGCTGATGGTCTCTGTATAAAATAGCGCGATAACAACAACCGCACCGAGATCGTCAACAATCGCCAGTGCAACAAGAAAGGTTAACAGGCTCTTGGGTATGCGCTTGCCCAATAATGCCAACGTACCCAGAGCAAAGGCAATATCAGTTGCCATGGGTATGCCCCAGCCATCAAAGGTATGTCCTTCGGGATTGATCATCATATAGATAACAACAGGAACTAGCATGCCGCCAATGGCCGCAACAATAGGCAGTATCGCTAGTTTGGGGTCGGCCAGTTCGCCGACCAGTATCTCGCGTTTGAGTTCGAGTCCGATGACGAAAAAAAACAGTGCCATGAGACCATCATTAATCCAGTGATGCAGGGACTTGGATAATTGAAACCCTTCTACGCCAATAGTAAATGGCATTTGCAACAGATTGTAATAGCCATCACTCCATGGGCCGTTAGCAATAAATAGTGCGATTATTGCGCACAGCATCAGTAAAATACCACTGGTGGTTTGGCTGTGAATGAAGTCTTCAAAGGGCGTTAATACGCTATCAAATGCCTTTTCCCAGGGTGCGATATATTCTTTTTTCATAAGTTTCCTGTGCTTGTGGGGTCAGTTTAGGGGCTTGCCTGGTCTTGCTGTGCGTTATGTTCAACGTGTTCAGCAAATCCAGCACCCGCCTCCGTGTAGATGTTGTAGACGGCGGTCGCGCCTGATTTTTGCAAAAAATCGACCTCATCCGGGAATCGTGCAATGGCCGTTACACGCCCGGAAAAGGATATAATACGGAGTTGATCCAGTGCGTCCAGATTGGCCTGAAGATTGGGCAATGCCAGCATGACAAGTTTTATGCTGTGGTCTTTCTCTATTTTGTCCCAGAAGTCGGCATCACTGGGGTCACCGTGGAGTATATTGCGTCCCTTTAATTGATGTCTTTTAACTAACTCGGTATCAAAATCAATGCCAATGACGGTTTCGCCATGATGTTCACGCATCTTGTCATAGGCACCACTGCCTACTCTGCCCATGCCAAAGATAGCAATAGTGGCACCGAGTGTATCCAGTAGCCTGTCGTCAGGGAGTCTTTCTTTATGTTGAAATCTTATCCAGAATGTTCTGAACTGACTATAAATCTTGTCGTCGATATTATTGAGTGGGGCAGCAAGAACAAAGGAGAAGGAGAGTGCGATAGCCATCACTACCAGCCACTCAGCATCCATCCAGCCATTAGTGACACCAATAGCGGCAATAATAAGGCCGAATTCACTGTAGTTACTGAGGTTCAGGGTGGCTAGAAGCGAGGTGCGTGCACGTAGTTTCAAGCGTGTCATCAGCACATAGAACAGGCTGGATTTAATTAATACAAAGGGTACCAGTAGCAGGCCGATAATCAGCGCCTCCAGTGAGAGTTGTCCTGACATACCGATGGAGAGAAAAAATCCCAGCAGGAACAAATCCTTGAAGCCAAGCATGGATTTTGCCATCTCGGTTGCCTTAGGGTGAGTGGATATCAAGACCCCCATAATGAGTGCACCGAGATCATCTTTGACCCCGCCTAACTCAAATAGCTCAGAGCCACCCAGTGCTAGAACCAGTCCGTACAGGATCAATAGTTCACCATGCCCTGTCTTTTGTAATAAGTGATGAAACACAGGGCGCAGCGGAATGAGCAAGAATAATAGCAGTGCCCAGGGGGAAGGAACCTTGCCTGTGGATGCCGCCAGGAAAATAACCGCAACCAGATCCTGCATTACCAGGATACCGATTGCAATACGTCCATGTAGTGATCGCATCTCGCCTTTCTGTTCCAGTGATTTAACGACAAATACCGTGCTGGAGAAGCTCAGGGCAAAGGCAAGCATCAAAGAGAGTCTGAGATCCAGACCAGAGAAGAGGGGTGCATTCATCAGGGCGAGGACAAAGATGGCTGTACCAAACAAGGCGATAATGATGGCAATATGCAGTGCCGTGACGGCCCACACCTGAGGCCTGATCAGCACCTTTAGATTAAGCTTTAGACCCACCGTAAATAGCAGGAGTGTTATGCCCAGGTCAGCGAGTTTGTGCAAGGTCTCACCACTTGCAATTCCCATATAATTGAGCAGGAAACCAGTCGCCAGAAATCCCACCAAAGGTGGCAGGCTAATCAGTTTTGCCAGAAAGCCCAGAAAAAAGGCCAGCGATATCCAGGTGACATCGCCCATTGCTATTGCAACCCATTCAAAATCCATGGATTATAATTCCTTAAATTTGTATTGCGACTAATACTACGCTAGATTGAAGGTCATGGACAGACCCCAATCCTGTCTTAAGAGAGCAAATATTATGCAACGAGTTCCCTCCGTACTATTATTTATCAGTGCCGACTGCCCACATTGCTCATCCGTATTAACGGTGCTCGGTAATCTGGTGAAATCAGGTGCAATGGGTACCTTGGAGGTAGTGAATATCCAGCACTATCCAGAACGTGCACAGGAATATAATATTCGATCTATTCCGTGGATCAGGATAGGCCCATTTGAGTTAACCGGTCTGCACTCACAGACTGAACTGGAGCAATGGATCAAACGGGTTGATGATCCAACAGCAATGGGTGATTATTTTTCCGAGCTGATGACCTCCGGCGAACTCAGCAAGGTTCAACAGTTGGTTGAGGATGATCCCTCAAACCTTTTAATCTTGATTCGCTTGATAGCTGATCTGGATACCCCGTTGTCCGCACGTATTGGTATTGGTGTTATTATGGAAGACCTGTCGGGTAGTGTATTATTGATGAATAGTGTTGATGTACTGGCTGAACATACAAGACATAAACAAACGCAGGTGCGTATTGATGCCTGTTATTATTTGGGGCTAAGCAAGAGTGCCGAGGCAAGACAATATATCGAGCCCTTGCTTAAGGATGATGATGCCGAGGTGAGAGAGGTTGCGGCAGATGCTCTGAGGGAGTTATAGGCGGTTAGGGGGCAAAAGACCTTAGGTCTGCCCCCTATCTATAATGATCGAGATTTTGTCCGTATTGCTGAAGCAGAGTCGGCCTTGCAATTCATGTCTCGACCTTACCGGACATATTTTTTTCAATTAAAATCGTGTCATTACAGAAGCAAAATAATCCTTAACGGGATAGCAGTGATTATGAATATAGATATCAGACAACTAAACAATATATTCGCAATCCCGGATCAACTGACCTTTATCGAGGGCAGGGGTGGCTTGCCGATGATTGAGATACAGAATACAAAGGCGCGTGCCTTGATCTCGATCTATGCCGGGCAGGTGCTTTCTTTTCAGCCTGTTACTGAGTCTGAGGATCTTCTGTTTAATAGCGATCATGCCTTCTATGAAGAGGGCAAGGCGATCAAGGGTGGTATCCCTGTATGTTGGCCCTGGTTTGGTCCTGACCCGGATGGGTTGGGGCGGGCGGCGCATGGCATTGCACGCACCCGACTATGGACGGTATTGGAGACAGGGCTTACTCACGCAGGGGGTACACAGGTAATACTGGGGCTTGAAGATAGTGCGGAGACCCGGGCAATCTGGCCCTGTCACTTCAAGCTCACTATGGAAATTACGTTAGCGGATACATTGACAGTCTGTCTGCGCACCCTGAATACGGGTGATCAGTCCTTTACCATCACGCAGGCATTGCATACCTATTTCAGGCTTGGGGATATTCATAAAGTCAGCTTGTCGGGATTGGGCGATACCCCCTATATTGATAAGGTGGATGGTGGTCAACAAAAAACTCAACCGGGGGATGTTGTTATTACGGATGAGGTTGACCGTATCTATTGTGGTTCAGTGGGGGACTTGTCGATTAATGATAAAGAGTTGAAGCGCAAGATCGTCATTCATTCCGAGGGTAGTCAGACGATGGTGGTATGGAATCCCTGGAAGGAGACTTGTGCAAAAATGCAGGATCTGGCAGATGAGGATTATCAACGCTTTCTCTGTGTAGAAGTCAGCAATGCTGCCAGTGATATTATTGAGATTGCTGCCGGTGATGAATATTGTCTGACGGCACGTTATGGTATTGAAGGTTTAGGGACAGATTTCAAGTCTGTCTCCGAATCAAAGTCTGTCCCCAGGGTTGTCATCAAACATTCTAAACCCCTACTTCGTGCAGTAGGCAAGGCGATTGCTGATTTTGACATGATCAAAGATGGGGATCGTATCTTGCTGGGACTTTCCGGCGGCAAGGATTCCTTAACCTTGTTGAATATTCTGCGCCATTTGCAGGCCTGTGCGCCAGTAAAATTCGAGATTGGGGTGATTACGGTTGATCCCATGACAAAGGACTTTGATCCATCACCATTGAAGCCTTATGTAACCAATATGGGTCTACCTTATTTTTTTGAGAGCCAGCCTATTATGGATATGGGTAAGGAATATATGACGAATCCTTCCTATTGTTCCTGGTGCTCACGTATGAAACGAGGGGTGATGTATAGTACAGCCAGGCGTGAGGGTTACAATGTGCTGGTGCTGGCACAACATCTGGATGATTTGGCTGAAAGCTTTTTGATGTCGGCTTTTCATAATGGTCAGTTACGCACGATGAAAGCGAATTATACGGTGAGTGAAGGTGATTTGCGGGTTATTCGTCCATTGGTTTATGTGCGTGAATATTTGACTCGTGAGTATGCTGAGATGGCTGGTCTACCCGTTATCATGGAAAATTGCCCCGCTTGTTTTGATGTGCCGACTCAGCGTCAGCATATGAAGACATTATTAGCTAATGAAGAATCGCAGTACCCTAATATCTACAAGAATCTGTTACATGCCATGCGTCCATTGATGGATATTAAGGATTCCAGTTAAACTTTAGAAGATGTAGGAAAACCCGGATCTTTTATGTTTCAAACGGCGGCTATTGAATTTGCTGGAACGGGTGGCTAGGCGTGTGACGGGTGTTAAAGCCCTGGATGAACGTTCTGTTATATCGTTTGAAATAATCGTTTGATCCCCTTCGTTGCCTGTTGAAGTGTTTTGAGTTTCTATAGTGCTGAGTTTTTCTATAATGGGTAGTGGTTGATCCTCTATGATGCTGGGTTCTATAGTGGGTAGTGGTTGATCTTCTATGCTACTAGTGCTGATTGGGACGTTTACTAAGGTGTAATTTGTTGTGAACAGTGATTGATCCTGTGGCAGGTTAGCAATAATGTAGCTTGTCTCAATGATTTTAAGTAACTGTTGGTTTTGATATATATATGTTCCAGGGTTTATGGTTTCAATACGTGTGCTATTTGCGATGTTTAATAGTGATGTGTTGATATTATCGGCAACTATCTCGGGTGTGCGTGTTGACGTATTGGTGTCGAGATTCAGACCATCTTCTAATGCGGATGTTTTCCATTCATCCAGGGTGTATTTATCTCTTGTCTGCCAGTTGAGTTTTGCCTTGTTATCACTGGTTTCATAGATGTTGTTATCAAATATAAAGTCTGTCACATCAGAAAACCTGGCACTGTAGTCAATATAGACAGAATAAATTTCATTGTTGTAGATGATATTGTTTTTGATGCTCAGTCCGGAGTTGTTAAAGCGAGATACAAATATTGCGGCATCTCTTCCAGCATGTATGCCAACATCGTTTTTTGGGGTTATTCCACCAGTAATAATATTGTTATAGATGCGTATGTTTTGAACATCACCACCAATACCACCACCACCAATGCGGATTCCAGACCATTTTCCTCGAGAGGTCATTGTTGTTGCCGTTGTTTCTGAGAACCCGGAAATAACATTATTAGCGATAGTGCTGCCGTGTCCACCGTCAGCAATTTGTATACAACCTTGTAGACAATCATGAATATAGTTTTCAATGATGTCTACGGTACCTGTAGCTCCAGCGACGGATATTTCCATGTCTGCGTCACCATCATTCGGTCCATTATTCCATATTTCATTATTGATAATGGTTATGTTTCCACCCTGGATACCAATGCCACCTCTGTCCGTATTACCATCTATTTTTCCGTTATCATAAACCATGCAGTTTGTTATAATATTGGTTCCGTAGCTAGCATTCATATACATGCCTGTATTCAGGTTATCATGGACATTTAAAGAATCATAAGTCAGGTTTCCTGTCGTATGGTCT
>JAADJB010000003.1 GCA_013151035.1 Gammaproteobacteria bacterium | reverse complement strand
ATTTTTACCCACCAATTTTTCTGGAGAGCTTTATTTTTCTTGTTCTCTTTAAAAACTTTTGATTTGCCTAGAAACTAATCATCCCAGTAACCTTGCGCAGCAATACAAGATAATCCCCTAGGTTATACAACCCATCCGGCGAAGGAATCCCCCCGACTAAAGGCCCCACATCCAAATGTGCCAGTTCCAGTGGTGTCGCCACCTTTTGCCCCGTTAATATTTGCATGGCAATGACTAAATCTGCCACATTCACCTGGCCGTTGTTGTTGGCATCACCATCATTTAACACGGGGAATGATGCATTATTTAAGGGATCAGTTCCCGCCGCAACTTCTAGTCCATCATTTACACCATCACCATCAGTATCAGCAACCAACGGGTTGGTACCCGTATCAACAGGTGAGCTATAGACACCCGTGTTGGTTTCATTTATATCCAGCAATCCATCTCCATCATCATCCAAATCAGCATTATTGCCGATCCCATCATTATCTGTGTCAAGCCATTCAGTTGGGTCTGAAGGAAAAGCATCACAGGCGTCACCATAGTTATCTTGATCCAGATCTTTTTGAGGACTATTACTAACACTGGGGCAGTTATCATCCAGATCAGCGAGCGTATCAAAATCAGAATCCTGATAAGGGTTGCCCGCCCAGATAATTATCTTTGATCCAAATGCAGGAACAGTTGTGGGCCAGGTTACTGGCATACTATTAATATCGATATATTCTCCACAGCGCGGTTCTTCCAGAGTACCTACATCAGGACAGGGCAAACTCTGACTGACTGAACTTTCATTTATAACAATCCTGGCGTCATCAGATGGGTCATTTTCCAGCACCTCAAACATCCGAATGTCATCGAATTCGACAGCCTCACCTAGTAGTGGATTAAACTCAAGACGTGCAGTCGCCAATGCTTTTGTGGCCGTAAATGTCAATCGATGATGGGACCATTGGGTATCGATCACCACTGGTTTATTCAAACCTACGGTCTCGAAATTACCAGGCTCACTTCGGCGGACGATAGCATTAAAGAATTGATTATTAAATTCACCCCGTGCAGCAAACTCAACAACATAGCTTTTCCCCTGCACCAGACTTAATGGATTACTGACCAGTAAACTGCCGAGTATATCGATACTTGCACGGTATGAAATACAAGCACCATCCCAACCACAATCTGCCTGCAAAACCAGGCTGCTATTGGGTGGCCAAAATACCCAACCAACAGTTCCAGTTGTGAAATCACTATTGTTTATGAAATTATTGGGTGCTCCAGGATCAAGCAGCCCCTGTGCCAACGAGAAGGGTGCGATTGCTTTGGCGTTATTATCGAACTGCCCCTGCCATGCAGAAAAATCATATCGAGTTGTCAAAACTCCACCAGCTGGCACATAACGTTCGGTGGCCACAAAATTACTATGTATCAATGAGTAACGATTATTGTCATAACTGGCAAAGTTATTGTTATCAAATCTGGATCTCAGCCTTATCGGATCCTCCTGGTAAGTTAGTGGGAAAATAATGTTGTTATTAATGGTATTGGCTGATATATCCCCGGCAGCCGTATCTTCGTTCATACTAAGCTCGTAAAAACGGCTATTAAACAGGGTATTGTTACTCACCCTGTCATTATTTGAATTGTGAAGCTCTATACCCCGGTCAGCATTAACGACCGTATTATTCGTCACAGTAATACCACTGGACTGATCATCAAGATAAATGCCCATGGCCAATGTTTGCCCACCGGGTCGACCCTCTGCGTTACCGATCACATCAATAATAATATTTGAATCAATAGTAGAATTATACAATTGAGATGGATATGCCCTCCCCGAGGTATAAAGAGCGCCACAGT
Organism: Gammaproteobacteria bacterium; assembly: GCA_013151035.1. NCBI lineage: Bacteria > Pseudomonadati > Pseudomonadota > Gammaproteobacteria > Gammaproteobacteria bacterium. The sequence continues at coordinate 1,797 of JAADJB010000003.1, read as the reverse complement.
CATTCAATACCAAACACACGTTGCGAATAATATTGTTTTTTATTACCACATCACGTCCAAAACTAATGCCGATATAACCTGCATTAGTGATCTGATTACCCTGAATAGTAAGGTTATCAGACGCCCTACTACGTATGGCTGCAATACTGTTTTTCGGAGATCCGACAGTGCCGCTATCAATGACTTGATTATTAAGCACGGATACGCCAGGTGAATAACTAACAGTAATCCCGTCACGGACGCTTCTCTGTACGAGAGAGTTCTGAACCAAGCCCAGAGAGTTTACTCCCGCATACACCCCGCCATCACCTGAATCTGAAACAATAATGGAATCAAGTAAAAAACCGGTTACGGAAGACAGGTAAACACCATTATCTGACGCCTGGGAGAAGGAAATGTTGCTGACAGAGATATTCGATACATTCTGCGCAATAAATGCGTTAGAACGCACTGATGCCTCAACGACGTGCTGCTCAGGATTGCTGCCATCAGGCAACCAGAGGTAAAGCTTCCCCAGCACTGAATCATGATACCACTCCCCTGGCACATCAAGCATCCATCGTTTGTTATCCAGGTAATAGCCATAACCGGTTTTAATCTCGTAGCTGGTTTCTACATCCCAAAACAGAGTATTCGTTTGCGAATCAAAGTTAACAACATTTCTATCTTCAATCCGCCAGTTGATGGTACGGATATGAACACCCGAACCGATTAAATCAGTCTGCCCGGAAAGATCAGCATCTTGAAGAAAACAGTTACCGGGCCTGACCGAAGTTTGTTCTATACAGCCAGGTGATAATACAGTGCCTGAATCTGCATCTATCAACAGGTAACCCGTATTGGGATACTGGGCAATTTTCAAGTATTGGCCATCAACAAAGACTTGCGAAATAGCACCTGATACATCGGCGACATAAACATTGGTCTGATTAGTATCTGCCGACCAATTTTGTATAAGGTTGCTTCCGCTAACAACGGGCGGCGATAAGGCGCAGCCAGATCCATAGGAAGAAAAAGAAACAGGGGTATTGACAACACCTGAATCTAATACTGAAAGCGTGTCTCTCCACATTTGTCCACAACGTAAAAAAACATTATCACCCGCAAGAAACCCACCCTGTTTCACGTTAGACAGGCTTTGCCAGGCACCATCAGTACAAGCGGCACCAAAACACCCCGTAGGCTGGGGATCTGAAAAATTACCAGACCAGGCATCATTACCCAGAGCAGCATCAACATAGTAGTCTTTAGCAAAGGCAACATTCATTATGTTGTCGGCTACCGCGAGTAGTAACAAAATTATTAGACAGCATTGCAGATTGGTTTTGTTCATCATGTTGTATCCATTCCTTAAGAAACACATTCCATTTCGCGCAATGTAAAACTAAATCTAGCCGCACGACGACGCAAACTTTTGACTAGCCGTATTCGTTCGTCCCACGGTTGTAACTGCTAGGCGACAGGGTGAACCATGAGGTAAAACGCTTGGCCAATAGAGTTTAACCCCACTGAATAATGATATCGCACTTGCCACCACCCGGAAGCTGCCACATAAGTTCAAAGCAATGGCTTGTCGGGTTTTTCCGGTTCCTCGGTGCAGCCGAGCATCGCAGACGTTTTGCGATCAAGCGAGCGTTGTCTGAGCAGTGCGCGCGGCAGCGTGTACTGTGAGTTTAGCGAGCGCGCAAAACGTCGAGAAGCGCAGGGAACCCGCGTAGCGGGTGCCTTGACCCGAAGGGTAAGGTACCCGTAATGAAGCCCGAAGGGGTTCTATGGACAAACCGTTGAACGGTAAAA
>JAADJB010000002.1 GCA_013151035.1 Gammaproteobacteria bacterium | reverse complement strand
TAGAAGATATTGAGGCTTTGTTGCCGGGTAGTGTTACGCAGGATCAGATAAGCCTTCGTTGAGCAAGAGCGTTGTTGGTTGAGCGCTTACGTTATATCTACCTAATGGGGACAGTATACCTGATTCATAGTGGTAAGAGCGCTGCTTCCTTACTGTTATTCAACGTTGCGGGGATGGGAAAATCATCGAGTAAAGATTACTCGTCCTGCCGAGCGTCTGTTGCGCATGATTTATCATAAATATGTGACAGGTCATTCTTCGATTCGAGATTTAATTGGAAGGCTGGGGCAGTCTAACAGGGATATTTATGTGGATGGTATGAGATTGGAGGAGACGGCTAATGGTTGGGCTGCAGCGGCTTGATTAAAGCACGGGAACTGGGGGGAGCAGACTTCAGGTCTGGGTTTTGTTGGGTTACGCGATAAATCGCTAACCCAACCTACAGGGTTTACGCTGTGAGTTCCTTATAGGTCGCGGCAAAGGCAGTAATCGCCTTGTCCAGATCCTGTTGGGTGTGTGCTGCTGATATCTGGGTGCGGATTCTGGCCTTGCCCTGGGGTACAACAGGGTAGAAGAAACCAATGGCGTAGATGCCATGTTCTAGCAGACGTTGTGACATCTTTTGTGCCAATACCGCATCACCTAACATAACCGGCACAATCGGATGATCACCGGCATCGACCTCAAAGCCTGCGGCTTGCATGCCTTTACGAAAATAATGAGTGTTTTCTTCCAGTCGGTCGCGTAATTCTGTCGATGCTGACAGCATATCCAGTGCGGCGATGGAGGCGGCACAGATAGCGGGGGCTACGGTATTGGAAAACAGGTAAGGGCGAGAACGCTGGCGTAACATGTCGATAATCTCTTTGCGTCCAGAGGTATAACCCCCCGAGGCACCGCCTAAGGCCTTGCCAAAGGTGCCGGTGATAATATCGACGCGATCCATTACACCACAATATTCGTGTATACCACGTCCGGTTTTGCCCATGAATCCCACTGCGTGACAATCATCATGATGTACCATGGCATCATATTGATCGGCTAGATCACAGATCTTGTCCAGTTGGGCAATGGTGCCATCCATCGAGAAAACCCCATCGGTGGTAATCAGGATGCGTCGTGCCCCGGCCTTTTTTGCCTCGGCGAGTTTTGCTTCAAGGTCTTGCATGTCATTATTTTTGTAGCGATAGCGAGCGGCTTTGCATAGACGCACTCCATCAATAATGGAGGCATGATTCAACTCATCGGATATGATGGCATCCTGTTTTCCCAGTAGGGTTTCAAACAGTCCGGTATTGGCATCAAAACAGGCGGCATAGAGGATCGTGCTCTCGGTCTTCAGGAATTCACTAACCTTTGCCTCCAGTGTCTTGTGAATGGTCTGTGTGCCGCAGATAAAACGCACCGAAGATAGCCCGAAACCCCATTGATCATAGCTGTCTTTCGCCGCCTTGATTAAAGTCGGGTTATTGGCCAGGCCGAGGTAATTGTTGGCGCACATATTGATGACCTCATGGCCATCGGCAAGGGTGATCGTATTTTTTTGCTCAGAGGCAATAACGCGTTCATTTTTCCATAAACCAGCCTCTTTGATGGCATTCAGATCTTCTGTCAAACTGATTTTTGCACTATTGAAACTCATAGGGTTACCTTCACTGCTTGTTCGTTTATTTGCCTTGTCCCGTTAACTCAAGAGACAGGGATTGCGCTTCTCTACCAGAGACCCTTGCCCGCATGGACGCGGGCGTGGAGCCTACATGGATGTATTCACGGCGTGTCTCTGTTAGAGGAGTGTGATCCCTGTCTCGACCTTAACAGGACAAAAATGATAGCTTGTCCTAATTCTCCCAGCTTAAAATAACCTTACCGGATTGCCCTGAACGCATGACATCAAACCCTTTTTGAAAGTCGGTATAGTGAAAACGGTGGGTGATGATTTTTTCCAACGGGATACCACTTTGTACCATCATGGAACCCTTGTACCAGGTCTCAAATATCTCACGTCCATAGATACCTTTAATATGCAGCCCCTTGAACACGACTTGATCCCAATCGATGCCGGTACCGTTGGGCATGATGGCTAACATGGCGATACTGCCACCGTTAATCATTCGACTCAACATATCCTTGAACGCATGGGGTGAGCCGGACATCTCCAGTCCGACATCAAAACCTTCGAGGATGCCGAGATCACGCATGAACTCGCGGCTAATGGCGCCATCATTCACATTCAGCGGAATGGCCTTGGGTACAATGCTCTTTGCCAATTTCAAGCGGTATTCATTGAGATCAGTAATAACAATATTACGCGCACCACAGTGAGAAGCGACCATTGCGGCCATGATGCCAATCGGCCCGGCACCGGTAATTAGCACATCTTCACCCACCATATTGAATGATAATGCGGTATGGATGGCGTTGCCGTAGGGGTCGAATACAGATAGCAGGTCGGTTGAAATGGGTTTGCCGGGCTTGAATACATTCTTCGCGGGTATTGACAGATATTCAGCAAAACAGCCGGTACGGTTGACTCCGACACCAATGGTATTCGGGCATAGATGACGTCGACCGGCCAGGCAATTACGGCAACGTTCACAAACGATATGACCCTCACCCGAGACCACATCGCCGATACTCACATCGCTGACATTGGCTCCCATCTCGACAATGGCACCGGCAAACTCATGGCCAACGGTCATCGGTACTGGAATCGTCTTTTGTGCCCATTCGTCCCAGTTGTAGATGTGGATATCGGTGCCACAGATTGCCGTTTTTTGTATTTTGATCAGGACATCGTTATTGCCGACCTCTGGTAGAGGAACATCTTCCAGCCATAGGCCTTCTTTGGCGTGTTTTTTTACCAGAGCTTTCATTGTCTTCATAGTGGGCCATTTTATTGGATTTTGATGGATTATACATGAAGATTTTATGGTGCGCAGTGCGCACCCTACCTAGTGCGCGGTGCGCATCCTACCGGTGGGATGTTATAATTAAATAAATTAAGGGATATGCCGTTATCTCGGTAGCATAGAGAATCCCACACAAGGTCAAATATCCGTTGAATAGTAAAGATGTTAATAATAACCTCAATCTTGAGGCGGGATTCTATGCGGATTTGCTGCGTGCCTACTTCGATAGTGCCAATGATGCCATTTTTGTACTCTGTAATGAATTAAAGTTTCTGGTTTGTAATAAACTGATGGAAGAGTGGATCGGTTTGACCGAGGTGGAGTTGGTACGTCATAACCAACGTCGTCCCATTACCGATTTATTAGGTCATACGGATAGTGTTGCTATATTCAAGCAAGCGACTGACAAGGTGCTATTGGGGCACAATCAACGCTTTGAATGCATGATTAGCCCAGCTACCACACAGGAACGCTGGCTTGAGATCAATATGACGCTGGTTGATCTTGATGCGGGTGAGATGATTATTGCGGTTGCCCGTGATGTGACCGAGAGACGGGAACAACTGGCTCAAATCTATTATCAGGCCAGCCACGATACGCTGACTGATTTACCGAATCGTTCTTTTCTACAGAATACACTGGACCAACATGCGACTAGTCATTTGCCTGTGTCTATTCTGATTATGGATATATCCCGCTTTAAGGATATCAATGAGGCATTGGGTTACGAGGTTGCTGATAGTATCCTTAAACATGTCGCTGAACGTCTGTCTGCTGCCTTTGCTGATAATCCAGACATTGTTGTTGGGCGGCTTGCCAGTGATCAATTTGTGATGCTGGCAACGGGTGCCAGTGCTGAACAGACAAAACAGATTGTTGAAATCATCAAGTTGCGCCTGGCGCGTCCCATACAGTTATCCCGTTTTGAATTGACGCTGGATATTAATATGGGTGTTGCATCCTACCCCGAGCATCTGGATAACTGCCGCAAGCTATTACAGGCGGCTGAATCAGCGTTGCACCATGCTAAATTGCATGCGACTAAGTCGGTTGTCGTCTATGACCCACTCTTTACTCAGAGTGGTGTGGAACGTCTGGAGCTGGTTAATGATCTACGTATCGCGATAGAAAGTGAACAGATTACTATTAATCTGCAACCCATTGTTCCACTGAAGGAACAACATGCCCCTTATCTTGAAGTGCTGGCTCGCTGGAATCACCCTGAAAAGGGGATGATCCCGCCGGATCAGTTTATTCCCTTGGCTGAGATGAGTGGTCAGATTATTCCACTCACTCATATTGTAATTGAGCAGGCGATTACACAATGTGCACCACTGTTAAATAGTGGTGAGATTGGTTCGATCTCGATCAATATTTCACCCCATTGTCTGCTCGACAAGACCTTGACTGAGACCATTAGTGCCCTGATAAAGCAGTATGATATCTCTCCCTCTTTACTCAAGTTTGAGATTACCGAGGGTGTCGCGATGTCTGAGCAGATGCAACAAAATACGGTGCAGGCACTGTTTGAGTTAGGGGTGCGTTTATCCATTGATGACTTTGGTACCGGGCACTCGTCGTTATCCAAGCTTAAGCAACTGCCGGTAACTGAATTGAAGATAGACCGATCTTTTATTACCGATATGCTGGTGGATGAGGATGATGCCGCTATTGTTGAAGCCAGTATTAATCTTGCCCACAATCTTGGGCTGCATGTGGTGGCTGAAGGTATTGAAGATGAAAAGACGCAAGATGAATTATTGCGCATGGGCTGTGATTATGCTCAGGGTTATCATCTCAGTTATCCACTGACCCTGGATCAGCTGCATGAGTGGTTGAAAAAATAAAAGCACTCAAAAAATTTGTTACAATCCCACATTATCAGGAATAATCGGGATGAGTTGCATGTCACGTACTCGTATCAAAATTTGTGGAATCACTAATGCTGAGGATGCGCTGGAGGCAGTGCGCCTTGGTGCGGATGCTATTGGTCTGGTGTTTTATCCACCCAGTCCGCGTTTTGTATCAGCCGAACAGGCTGTTGCAATCTGTCGTGTATTACCCCCTTTTGTGACCATAGTCGGTCTGTTTGTCGATGCAGGCAGGGATAGTATTGATCAGATTTTAGCCACTGTTCCGCTGGATCTCCTGCAGTTTCATGGAAATGAGTCAGCGGCAGATTGTGCGTGTTATAATCGCCCTTATATCAAGGCGGTGTCGATGAGTCCGGGACTGGATGTTAATGCTTATATGGCTGCTTATACGGATGCGCGGGGGTTTTTGCTGGATACCCATCATGTCTCTTTACCGGGTGGCAGTGGTGAAACGTTTGATTGGGGACGATTTCCTCAATCAGCAGCGCAGTCCTTGATTCTTGCTGGTGGGCTGGATGCTAATAATGTAGGTACAGCGATTACTCAACTCAAGCCTTATGGGGTGGATGTGAGTAGTGGAGTAGAGGCAAGCAAGGGGGTGAAAGATCATGCCCGATTAGCCGAATTTTTTCAAGAGGTAGTGAACGCGGATGCAAGAAACATCAAGTAAGGCAAATAAATTCACAGATTTGCCGGATGAGCATGGTCATTTTGGCCCCTATGGTGGGCTTTTTGTTGCCGAGACACTGATGGAACCCATCGAGGCGTTGACCTCGGTGTATGCAAAGCTGAGTCAGGATGCCGAATTTCAGGCCGAACTGGACAAGGATCTGGCGCATTATGTGGGTCGTCCATCACCGCTGTATCATGCCGAGTATCTCACGCGCAAGGTCGGTGGTGCACAGATCTATCTCAAACGTGAAGATCTGAATCATACCGGTGCGCACAAGATTAATAACACCATGGGACAGGCTCTGCTGGCACGTTACATGGGTAAGACCCGTATTATTGCTGAGACCGGTGCCGGTCAGCATGGTGTCGCCAGTGCCACGGTTGCCGCCCGTTTGGGTATGGAATGTGTGGTGTATATGGGGTCTGAGGATATCCGTCGTCAGGCGGCTAATGTCTATCGTATGCGTTTATTAGGTGCCGAGGTTGTCGCGGTAGAGTCGGGTTCCAAGACTCTCAAAGATGCCTTGAATGAGGCGTTGCGTGACTGGGTGACCAATGTCGATAATACCTTTTACATTATTGGTACGGTGGCAGGCCCTCATCCGTATCCCGCTATGGTGCGAGATTTTCAGGCAGTGATTGGACGTGAGGCGAGGCAACAAATACAAGATCAGGCCGGTTGCTTGCCGGATGCATTGGTGGCTTGTGTCGGTGGTGGTTCTAATGCCATTGGTTTGTTTCACCCCTTCCTCAATGATGAATCAGTCGCTCTTTATGGTGTTGAAGGGGGTGGTGATGGCATTGATACGGGTCGTCATGCCGCCCCGTTATGTGCCGGTCGTCCGGGTGTTTTACACGGTAATCGTACCTATCTGATGGAGGATGATGATGGTCAGATCATTGAGACCCATTCGATCTCGGCAGGTCTTGATTATCCGGGTGTCGGCCCTGAACATGCCTGGCTGAAGGACAGTGGACGCGCACAGTATGTGGCTGTTACCGATCAGCAAGCATTGGCAGCCTTCCATGAATTAACCCGTGTTGAGGGTATTATTCCTGCCCTGGAATCCAGTCATGCCATTGCCTATGGCATGGAGTTGGCGGCAGGCATGGCAGTGGAACAGAGCATTATTATTAATTTATCCGGACGTGGGGATAAGGATATTCACACCGTTGCTGCGATTGAGGGGATTGAGGTATGAGTCGTATTGCACAGCGTTTTGAGGCATTAAAGACGCAGGGGCGTAAGGCGCTGATCCCTTATATTACGGCGGGTGATCCGGTGCCGGGCATTACCGTCTCTTTAATGCACGCGATGGTTGAGTCGGGTGCTGATCTGATTGAACTGGGTGTGCCTTTTTCTGATCCGATGGCGGACGGCCCGGTGATTCAGGCGGCCTGTGAACGCGCTTTGTTGCACCATACCTCATTGCGTGACGTGCTGGCGATGGTGGAGGCGTTTCGGGTTAAGGATGCCGATACCCCGGTGATCCTGATGGGGTATCTGAATCCGATTGAGGTGATGGGGTACAAGATCTTTTCCGAGCAGGCGCGGGCAGCGGGTGTTGACGGGGTATTAACCGTTGATCTTCCTCCTGAAGAGGCTCATGATCTGGTTGAACATTTGCGTAATGATGGTATTGATATGATCTTTCTACTGGCACCCACCAGTCGTGACGAACGGATTGCCAAGGTGGCGAAGCTGGCATCGGGTTTTATCTATTATGTCTCGCTCAAAGGTGTTACCGGTGCAAAACAGTTGGATGTTGATTCGGTGAGTGAGGGTGTGAGCAAGATTAAGGCGGTGACTGATATTCCAGTGGGTGTGGGATTTGGTATTCGTGATGCGGCTGCGGCGGCTGCGGTGGCGAAGGTATCCGATGCGGTGGTGGTGGGTAGTGTGTTGGTGAATAAGATTGCTGAGTTGCAGGATGATCAGGAGCAGATTGCGGGTGCGTTAGTTAAGGTTTTGACGGGGATGCGGTGTGCTATGGATGAAGTGTCTTGAGTTTTTTGGGTTCGAGGCAGGGGCTGTTCATCTTGAACAGAGACACGCCGTAAATACATCCCTGTAGGCTCGATGCCCGCGTCCATGCGGGCAACGGTCTCTGTTCAAGATGAACACCTCCTACCTCTTGTAGTTAGCCGAATGGTTGTATTATTGAGTGGTATACTTGAAAGCATGTAGATTTATAGGTAAAGAATAATGAGTTGGTTTCAAAAATTATTACCGTCACGTATTCGTACTGATGCGGGTGAAAAGCGTAAGGTTCCTGAAGGGTTGTGGAGCAAATGTACGGCTTGTGATGCGGTGTTATATCGCACTGAGCTGGAACGTAACCTGGATGTGTGTCCAAAGTGTGATCATCACATGCGTATCCCGGCGCGTCGTCGTCTGGATCACTTTCTGGATAAGGATGGGCGTGAGGAACTGGCTGCAATTCTTGAGCCGGTTGATATTCTTAAATTCAAGGATAGTAAGAAATATAAGGATCGCATTGTACAGGGACAAAAGAAGACCGGGGAACGTGATGCCCTGATCGTGATGAAGGGTGAGTTAAAGGGGCTTCCTGTAGTCGCTGCGGCGTTTGAATTTGGTTTTATGGGCGGCTCTATGGGTGCGGTCGTTGGTGAACGTTTTGTGCGTGCGGTGGATTACTGTATCAAGCACAACCATGCCTTGATCTGTTTCTCGGCCAGTGGCGGGGCGCGGATGCAGGAAGCGTTATTCTCGTTGATGCAGATGGCTAAGACCAGTGCGGCATTGGCAAAATTATCGAAGGAGGGGATACCCTTTATTTCGGTATTGACTGACCCGACGATGGGTGGGGTATCGGCGAGTCTGGCGACCCTGGGTGATCTATTGATTGCTGAGCCGAATGCGTTGATTGGTTTTGCTGGTCCTCGCGTAATTGAGCAGACGGTGAGAGAGATATTGCCAGAGGGCTTTCAGCGTAGTGAATTCTTGCTGGAACATGGTGCGATTGATCTGATTGTCGATCGGCGTGAGATGCGTGATCGGGTGGCGGGTGTGATTGCTATGTTGACGCATGCGGTGGTGGCTGAATAACAGGTAGGGTGCGCACTGCGCACCAACTTTTCTGAAAAATTGCTTGGTAAGTTCGAGACATGAATTACACTTCTCTAACAGAGACACGCCGTGAATACATCTCTCGGCAATTGCTCCTGCATTGCTCTACCTACCTACATCCATGTAGGCGTGTAGGCTCGATGCCCACATCCCTGCGGGCAACGGTCTCTGTTCGAGAAGTGCAATCCCTGTCTCTTGAGTTAACGGGACAACAGTGAAACGGTATTTAGAGTGCGTTTTTCTACACTGACTGAATGGTTAGCCTGGCAGGAGACCCTGCATCCTCAAGCGATTGATCTGGGGCTGGAGCGGGTGGCGGCGGTTGCGGCTAGCTTAAATCTGTTGCACCCGGATGCATTGGTGATTAGTGTGGCGGGCACTAATGGCAAAGGTTCGACGCTGGCGATGCTGGAATCAATCTTGTGTGCGGCGGGTTATCGGGTGGGTAAATATACCTCGCCTCATTTACTACAATACAATGAACGGATCTGTGTTGATCAGCAATTGATTAGTGATTCTGATCTGTGTCATGTCTTTGCGCGTATTGATCGTGCGCGTGCTGATATTAGTCTCTCCTATTTTGAATTCTCTACCCTGGCAGCATTGCAATATTTTTTTGATCAGAAGGTCGATATATTTCTGTTGGAGGTAGGATTAGGTGGTCGTCTGGATGCGGTCAATATTATGGATGCAGATATTGCCCTGGTGACGAATGTGGATCTCGATCATCAGGACTGGTTGGGGGATGATGTGGAGAGCATTGCGTATGAGAAGGCGGGGATCTTTCGCACACAAAGACCAGCTATCTGTGCGCAGCCGCAGCCACCGTTGGCATTGATGCGACAGGTGCGTGATATTGCTGCTATCGGGTATCAGGCAGGTGTTGATTTTAGTTATCGGGTGGAGGCGGGGCGGTGGTCGTGGCACGCTGCGGACAAGTCAATCACATCGTTGCCTATGCCGGCCTTGCATGGGACGTTTCAATTGCAGAATGCGGCGGCGGTGATGCAGGTATTGCAATTGATTGAGGCTGATTTTCCGGTGAGTCAACAAGCATTGGAGTTGGGTTTGACTCATGTGCAACTGGCGGGAAGAATGCAGCATATCGACGGGGAAGTGGATTGTATTCTGGATGTAGCTCATAATCCACATGCTGCACGCGCATTGGTTAAGGCACTGCCTGAGAAGTCGGCAGGCGGGCGTTATTTACTGGTTTTGGGGATGCTTGCCGACAAGGATGTTGAGACCGTCACTAGTCTCCTCTCTACATTGTCCACACAATGGTATCTGGGCGGTCTGGATGTGAACCGTGGGTTGAGTGCGGAGGCATTGGCGGGGCGTGTTGTTGAATCACTGGATACGTTAACAATAGCGTGTCACGATGATATTTCCACGGCTCTTGTTGCGGCGAGGAAACAGGCTGGGGCTGGAGATACTATCCTGGTGTGTGGTTCATTTTATAGCGTGGCTGAGGCCTTGGTTTTTTTACAGCAGGAGAGAGATACTAATGAATGAACCTTTGAAGCAGCGTTTGGTGGGTGCCGCTGTATTAATCGGTTTGGCGATCATTTTTGTGCCATCGCTGATTGATCGTTCTGATCCTGTTAATGGTGATACCTTGCCTGCTATCCCGCAACAGCCGAAGCTTAAGGTGCGTAGTCATCTGCATGTATTGAAATTACCCCCGCCCATACAAGCTGATAAAGAGATGCGAGAGGTTGCGGTTGATGTGATAAAGAAGGCACCCGCTATGGTGAAGAAGGTGGCTGTTGAAGTAAAAAAGGCAGTTGTTGAAATAAAGAAAGCGCCGGTGCTAAAGAAAAAGATCGCTAAACTGGATGCCTGGGTGGTACAACTGGCTAGTTTCAAGAAAAAGGAGAATGCTTATACGCTCAGGGATAGGTTGCGAAAGAAGAGATATGATGCCTTTGTGCAACGGATTAAGATGGATGGCGGGGTGGTTTACCGTGTGCGTATTGGCCCTGAGTTGAAACGTGAGAGTGCTGAGAAGCTGCTCAAAAGGCTTATGAAGGAGACGAAATTGAAGGGTATTGTTAAGAAACATTCGCGTACATAGGGTAATGGGAAACTGTTATAATATTGGTTAGCCTGTTAGTTCGAGACAGGGGTTACTCTTCTCTAACAGAGACGCGCCGTGAAACCATCCATGGTGGCTCGACAGCCGCATTCCTGCGGCTGACGGTCTCTGTTAGAGAAGAGTAACCCCTGTCTCTTGAGTTAACGGGGCGGTAAAATGGCTAAGGGGTTAAGGAGCTGAGTATGAATTGGGCAGATTATGCCATTATTGGCATCCTGGTGTTGTCGACATTATTGAGTATCTGGCGCGGTTTTATTAAAGAGGCGCTTTCCTTGGTGTCCTGGATTATTGCTGTCTGGGTGGCATTAAATTTTTCAGAGGCGTTTTCGGTTTTTCTGAGTGACTGGATTGAACTGCCCTCGGCGCGTATGGCGGCGGCCTTTACTATCCTGTTTATCCTGGTTCTGTTATTGGGTAGCCTGGTGAATCATCTGGCATCACAGTTGATTCAAAAGACCGGTTTAAGTGGTATGGATCGGGTTTTAGGTTCGGTTTTTGGTGTGATCCGTGGCGTTATTATTGTGGGTGTTATAGTGTTGTTGGCAGGGCTAACGGCGGCTCCAATGGATCCGTGGTGGCAGGACTCACAGTTGATGCCCTATTTTGAACGACTGGCCATTATTGTGCGGGATTATTTTCCGGATGATATCGCAAGTTATATTGAATATTAGTTAATTAAGGCGAAGTCTAATGTGCGGGATTATTGGTATTGTTGCCCATGATGTAGTGAATCAGGCGCTCTATGATGGTTTAACGGTGTTGCAACACCGGGGGCAGGATGCGGCGGGCATTATGACTGTGGATAATAATCGTCTCTATCTGCGTAAGGCGAATGGCCTGGTGAAGGATGTTTTTCATACCCGACACATGATCAATCTGCGTGGTAATATGGGTATCGGTCATGTGCGCTATCCTACTGCTGGCTGTGAAAGTTCGGCTGAGGCACAGCCTTTTTATGTCAACTCGCCCTATGGTATCAGTCTTGCTCATAATGGCAATCTGACCAATGTGGATGAATTAAAACATGATCTTTTTGTTGAAGATCTACGCCATATCAATACTGATTCGGATTCCGAGATCCTACTCAATGTCTTTGCTCATGAATTACAGCAGCAGGGCAAGGTAAAGATTGATGAAAGTGATGTGTTTGCGGCGATAGAACGTCTGCACAAGCGTTGTCAGGGTGGTTATGCCGCCGTCTCCATGATCACCGGTTATGGCCTGGTGGGTTTCCGTGATCCTCTGGGTATACGTCCGTTGATTATTGGTCGTCGCAATACTGATAACGGTGTTGAATATATGTTGGCATCGGAGAGTGTGGCACTGGATGCGCTGGGTTTTGAAATATTGCGTGATGTGGCTCCGGGTGAGGCAGTTTATGTCACTATGGATGGTCAGTTGCATACCCAACAATGTTCTGACAAGGCGCGTTATGCCCCTTGTATCTTTGAGTATGTTTATCTAGCGCGCCCTGATTCAATTATTGATAAGGTCTCGGTTTATAAGGCGCGTTTGCGCATGGGTGAACGTCTGGCAGAGAAGATCCAGCGTATCCGTCCCGAGCATGATATTGATGTGGTAATTCCGATCCCTGATACCAGTCGTACCTCGGCACTACAGTTGGCGAATACGCTGAATATCAAATATCGCGAGGGTTTTATTAAGAATCGTTACATTGGTCGTACCTTTATTATGCCGGGGCAGCAGGAACGTAAGAAATCGGTGCGCCAGAAATTGAATGCAATCGAACTCGAATTCAAGGGTAAAAATGTATTGTTGGTAGATGACTCGATTGTGCGTGGTACCACCTCACAGCAGATTATTCAGATGGCGCGTGATGCCGGTGCCAACAAGGTTTATTTTGCCTCAGCCGCACCGGCGGTACGTTATCCCAATGTCTATGGTATTGATATGCCAACCACTGATGAGTTAATTGCTTCTGGTCGTGAGACGGAAGAGGTGTGTGAGGTGATTGGTGCGGACTGGTTGATCTATCAGGATCTGGACGATTTGATTGATACCGTGCGGCATGGTAATAATGAGCTCACCGAGTTTGATGACGCGGTGTTTACCGGGCGTTATGTGACAGGTGATATTACCGAGGCCTATTTACAGCAGCTTGAAGATCAGCGTAGTGAAGGGGCGAAGAGTGATCGGCGCGAAGAGGTTGATGAAGGGATTGAGATGTATAACAATGCTTGATGTGAAAATGTATTGGTGCGCAATGCGCACCCTACCGGTGGGTATTGGTAGGGCGCGTACCACGCACCAGAAATATTGGTAGGGCGCGTACGTACCACGCACCAGAAGTAGGTCGGGTTTTACCCCAAAGTGAGGAAATCTATGGCACAGGACTTCGATGAATTTGAATTTTCTACCCGGGCGGTGCGCTCTGGTCAGGTGCGTAGTGCGGAAGGGGAACACTCGGACCCTATTTTTCTGACCTCAAGCTATGTCTTTGGTAGTGCGGCTGAGGCGGCGGCGCGTTTCTCCGGTGATCAGCCGGGCAATATCTATTCCCGTTTTACTAATCCTACTGTGCGTACCTTTGAACAACGTCTGGCGAGTCTGGAGGGGGGTGAGTCCTGTGTGGCTACCGGTTCGGGTATGGCGGCTATTTTAGCAACTTGTATGGGACTGATGCAGGCAGGTCAGCATATTGTGTCCTCACAAAGTATCTTTGGTAGCACCACGGTGTTGTTCTCAACCTTTATGGATCGCTTCGGGGTGAAAACCAGTTATGTGCCGATTGATGATCTGGCAGCCTGGGAACAGGCGATTCGCCCGGAGACCCGTTTGTTGTTTGTGGAGTCACCTTCTAACCCTCTGACTGAGTTGGCGGATATTACTGCGCTGGCTGAATTGGCTCATGCCCATGATTGTTTGTTGGTCGTGGATAACTGTTTTTGTACCCCGGCATTACAGCGTCCGCTGGAGATGGGGGCGGATGTGGTTATTCATTCGGCGACCAAGTATCTGGATGGGCAGGGGCGTTGTATGGGCGGTGCCGTGGTGGGTAATGCGGAACTGGTGGGTACGGATGTGTTTGCCTTTTTGCGTACTGCCGGGCCGAGTATGAGTCCATTCAATGCCTGGGTGTTTCTCAATGGTCTGGAGACCCTGGCACTACGCATGAAGGCGCATAGTGATAATGCATTGGCGTTGGCGCAGTGGTTGGAGCAACAGCCTGCAATAGAACGTGTGTACTATCCGGGGCTGGCCTCGCATCCACAGTATGAGTTGGCAAAACGCCAGCAGAGTCAGGCCGGCGGTATTGTGGCCTTTGATGTGGTGGGAGGTAAAGAGGCGGCCTGGAGGCTTGTTGATGCTACCCAAATCTTGTCCATTACCGCGAACCTGGGTGATACCAAGACCACGATTACCCATCCGGCAACGACTACACATGGTCGATTGACACCGGAGCAACGTGCCGAGTCAGGGATTGGTGATGGATTGATTCGTATTGCGGTGGGTTTGGAGGATATCAATGATATCCAGCAGGATCTGGCTCGCGGTATGGTTTAGATTATTTGATGGTGCGCAGTGCGCACCCTACCAAAGCAACACGGTAGGGTGCGTATTACGCACCAGGTATCACTTGTAGCCGACATCCACCTTCACCACAAATCAACACACTCCCTTGCTGATACCAGTCACCCACGACCATACGTTGCCCGCTATCCAATTCATGAATGGCAGGGCGGTGAGTATGGCCATGAATCATGTGTCGTACATTATGGGTCTGCATCATCAGGCTAACAGCCTCAGCATTGACATCCATAATGGCATTCGACTTGCCTTGATTGGCCTGAACACTCCCGTCTCGCAATTCCTGCGCAATGGCGCGACGCTCTGCGATACTTTTAGCAAGAAAACCCTGTTGCCAGTCCGGGCTACGTACCTGGCTACGAAAGGCCTGATATTCATGGTCATCGGTACAGAGTTCATCGCCATGCAGTAACAGGGTGGTTGTACCCTGAATATCCATCACCATTGGGCCGTGTAGTAACTGCATCCCTGTTTGTTTTATAAAGTCTTTAGCGATCAGAAAGTCACGATTACCCGCCAGGAAAAAAATATCGATTCCGGTCTTGGATAGTTGATGGATAGCATCAATAACAGGTTGCTGCCAGCTCTCGATGGCATCATCACCGATCCATACCTCAAACAGGTCACCGAGGATAAACAGACGCTGGCATGAATCCGGCAGAGTGCCTAGCCAGTCGATAAACAGCGTGGTGATTTCGCCCCGGGACGGGTCGAGGTGTAGATCAGCAATGAAGTAGTCTTGCGCCATGAGTAGGGGTGCAATGAGACATCCTTGTCTGCTTATACGACGATCTTATTCAACAATGGTGACTGATTCGATGATGACATCATCAACCGGTACGTCACCATGTCCCATACGTGTTGTGGTCGCAACTTTTTCAATCGCCTCAACCACATCCGCACCAGCACTTACCTTGCCAAAGACGCAATAACCCCAGCCCTGAGCAGTGGGTGCAGAGAAATCCAGGAAGTGATTGTCCTTAGCATTGATGAAGAACTGTGAGGAGGCTGAATCCGGATCAGGGGTGCGCGCCATAGCAACGGTACCCTTCAGATTACTCAGGCCATTATCGGCCTCATTCTTGATCTCAGCATTGGTGTCTTTTTGACTCATACCCGGTTCAAAACCGCCACCCTGGATCATGAAACCGGGGATAACACGGTGAAAGATAGTGCCATCATAAAAACCGGCCTTGGCATATTCCAGGAAATTGGCAACGGTACCCGGTGCCTTTTCAGCGTTCAGTTCAAGGGTGATATCGCCGTGATTGGTTTTGAGTATTACTGTCGTCATAGTGCGAGTCTCTGTGTTGTTGTCAGTGGCAGCCTGTGCCGCTGTGCAGGTCAAAAGAAAAAGGCTTAATAAAAGCGTACGAATGATGGTCATAATGAAGTTTATCCTCAGTATTTAATACAAAAAAATTGAACGCTATTGATACTGGTTGAACATTATAATCATTTATGGGAATAGAGGCTACGCCTGTTCGTGGTAGAATAGGCGTTATTATTGGGTTAGTAGATGAAGTATTAGGCTTATGTTACAAATTTTTAATAGTATGACGCGTACTAAAGAGGTATTTATCCCGATTGATGAGGGTAAGGTGCGTATGTATGTCTGTGGGATGACAGTCTATGACTATTGTCATATTGGTCATGCGCGTGTGCTGGTGGTGTTTGATGTGGTGGTGCGTTATCTGCGTGCGCTTGGCTATGAGGTGACTTATGTGCGTAATGTCACCGATGTGGATGACAAGATTATTCAACGTGCCCTTGAAAATGGTGAGGATATTGCCGAGCTGACCGAACGTTTTATCCAGGCTATGCATGAGGATGCAGCGGCACTGGCGGTGTTGCCGCCAGATGAGGAACCTCGTGCCACACATTCGATGGATGATATTATCAGCATGATTCAGACTCTGATTGATAAGGGTTATGCCTATCAGGCGAGTAATGGTGATGTCTATTATGATGTCAGCCGTTTTGAGAGCTATGGCCAGTTATCAGGCAAGAATACCGATGACCTGCAGGCGGGTGCGCGTGTGGCAGTGAATGATGTTAAAGATGATCCGCTGGATTTTGTCTTGTGGAAGGTCGCCAAGCCAGATGAACCGAGCTGGGAATCCCCTTGGGGTAATGGTCGACCGGGTTGGCATATCGAGTGTTCCGCGATGTCGGCCTGTTGTCTGGGAAATCACTTTGATATCCATGGTGGCGGGCAGGATCTACAGTTTCCACACCATGAAAATGAGATTGCTCAGAGTGAGGCAGCACATGGTGAGAAGTTCGTTAATTTGTGGATGCACAATGGTTTTGTACGGGTTGATAACGAGAAGATGTCCAAGTCACTGGGTAACTTCTTTACTATTCGTGAGGTGTTGAAAAAATACGCTGCCGAGGTGGTGCGTTATTTTATCCTTTCCAGTCATTATCGTAGCCCGTTGAATTACTCTGATCAGCATCTGGATAATGCGCGTGCAGCACTGGATACCTTATATACCGCTCTGCGCGGGATTGAGCTTGATGCGGCATTTATCCCGGATAAGACCGATACCAGCTATCAGCGTTTTGAACAGGTGATGGATGATGATTTTAATACCGCCGAGGTCTTAGCCATCCTGTTTAATCTGGCGCGTGAGGTGAATCGCCTGCGTGATACTGATCCAGCACTTGCGGTGCAAGCAGCGGGCATGTTGCGGTATCTGGGAAGTCTGTTGGGTATTCTGCAACAAGACCCGCAAGCCTTTCTGCAATCTGCCGGTAATGAACAAGAGGGTTTGAGTGCCGATGAGATTGATCGCTTGATTGCACAGCGTAAACAGGCGCGCATTGACAAGGACTGGGCGGAGGCGGATCGAGTGCGTGATCTGCTGGATGAGAATAAGATCCTGTTGGAAGATAGTGTCGATGGCACCATTTGGCGCCGAGGATGAAGGGCTGGTTGGATCACATCCCTTATACCATCCTGATTCCGCTTGCTATTGTGCTGGGTCTGGCTCCGTTTAACCCGGAGCCACATCTATGGCAAAAGTTGAAGATGTTGTTTTCTGGTGAACTGGGTCGTCCGGTCGATATCTTTGATCTCTTTATGCACGGCACACCGCTTGCCTTATTGCTATTCAAGTTTGCCAGACAGGGGGCAGACTAAATCATGACCACTGATGCTGAAGAACTACTGGAACGACACAAGAACCTAGTGCATTCAGAGATGCAAAAGGTGATATCGCATGTGCAGCGCAATAGTGATGGCTGGATATTGAATACCGTGATGATCGAAGATTGTGATGCACCGTTCAAATACAAACGTAAAAAGGCGTACAAGAATTTGCAAGGTGCACGGGTTAATCTGACCTATTACCCGGCAACAGAGCGGGTAGCCGGAATGAAATTTGAGATTATGAACGTGGTCAGGATTCGGCTTGCATGAGCGCAGTTGTTGGTCTGTTGATTGAAGCAGATGATCTGTTGCAGTATGCCGAAACATTAGCCCACCGTTTTTCCTTTCCCTTGTTGCAAGACTCTCCTGATAACGGGTTTTATCTATATTATAGTGCTGAGGGTCTTGCCTTGTATCAGGCAGGTGATAAGGCACCGGGGCCGGTAGCTATTGATTTTGTTAGTGGTACATTAGGTCATCGCTTACGTTTTGGTGGTGGTCGAGGTCAACCGTTAGCGCGTGCAATGGGGATTAAATCCGGATTCACCCCGACCATCTGGGATGCCACCGCCGGTCTCGGCAGAGATGCCTTTGTGTTGGCAAGTCTGGGTTGCGACGTGCGCATGAGTGAGCGTTATTCGGTATTGGTCGCCTTGCTGGAAGATGGTCTCAGACGTGCAGTGATGGATGAAGCCGCAGAGACATGGATAGCGCAACGTCTACATCTACAACAGGGAGATTCAATCCAGCTATTAGCAGAACTGGAAGATGCATGCCATTCCGATGAAGACAGCCACCCCGGCAAAGACAGTCACCCCGGCAAAAATTGTCATTCCCGCGAAGGCGGGAATCCCCAACCACAAAACACTAATCCCGATGTTATCTACCTCGATCCCATGTACCCCGAAGGTAAAGGGCGTGTATTGGTTAAAAAGGAGATGCGTGCCTTGCAGCAGTTATTGTCAGGCGATCCTGATGCCGATCAGTTATTGATGGTTGCCCTGGATAAGGCACAACGTCGGGTAGTGGTTAAGCGACCCATGCGTGCGGGCTACCTGGGGGATAAAAAACCTTCTGTTAGTGTGGAGAGCAAGAAGACGCGTTATGATATTTACGTGACCTCTTGTGGTTGATTTTGAATCGTAGGATGCGCACTGCGCACCAATTACCGGTAAGTTCGAGACATGAATCACGCTTCTCTACCAGAGACACGCCGTGAAACCATCCATGGTGGCTCCACGCCCGCGTCCATGCGGGCAAGGGTCTCTGATAGAGAAGCGCCATCCCTGTCTCTTGAGTTAATGGGATAGCAATGATGTGGGATGAAAAATATAGCACAGATGAATATATCTACGGCACCGAGCCTAATGATTTTTTGCTTGAATGTATGGAACAGATTCCGCAAGGCCGGGTGCTTTGTCTGGCAGATGGTGAAGGCAGGAACTCGGTAGCACTGGCGCGTGCAGGCTATCAGGTGACCGCTGTTGATTCATCTATTGTCGGGGTGGGAAAGGCGAGCAGGCTGGCAGCAGACAATGATGTCGAGGTTGAGTATATCCATGCCGATCTTGCTGAGTATGCGATTGTAGAAGGGGAATGGGCGGGCATTATCTCCATCTTTTGCCATGTGCATCCTGATATCCGTAACTCCCTGCATCAAGCCATTGTGGCTGGTCTGCAACCCGGTGGGGTATTGGTGTTGGAGGCCTATACCCCGGAACAGTTGGGTATGGGGACGGGTGGGCCACCTGTGGCTGAATTGACGATGCAACAGTCACAGTTAGAGCAGGATTTTGAGGTGCTGGATATCCTGCATGTTAGGGAGTTACAGCGTGAAGTGGTGGAGGGTACGCACCATACCGGTATGGGTGCTGTCGTGCAGTTATTGGCAAGGAAATAACAGGCCTTTATTAAGCCATTTTTTCATTGACCTTATCGGCAATGGGCGGTATCATTTGCGCCCTCAGAAACGAGTATTAAAACGTTTCAAAATCGGGGTATAGCGCAGTCTGGTAGCGCGCCTGCTTTGGGAGCAGGATGTCGGGAGTTCGAATCTCTCTACCCCGACCAAATTCAGTTTCTGCGCCCGTAGCTCATTTGGATAGAGCATCGGCCTTCTAAGCCGAGGGTAGCAGGTTCGAATCCTGCCGGGCGCGCCATATCCGGTGGATTTCATACAAAAGGTTTCAATGGTGGGTGTAGCTCAGTTGGTAGAGCCCCGGATTGTGATTCCGGTCGTCGGGGGTTCAAGTCCCCTCATCCACCCCATATCTTCGAAAAGGTCTGATTTTTATCAGGCCTTTTTTGTTTTTATTGCCCTTACGCGCCTAATTGATAGAAATAGCGATTTACAACAAAGAATCCGGATAGCATCAATGCACTAATGAAATTGCCAGCCTGCAAGACGATTCTGGCGGCCTATCATTTCAAAGTAAGCCGTAATATCGGCACTTAAAAGAGACTTGATTTTATGG
>JAADJB010000001.1 GCA_013151035.1 Gammaproteobacteria bacterium | reverse complement strand
GACGACTCTGAGCGGTGCGGTAACGGATATCACCAGTGCGGACACCAACCTGAGTGGAGCCAACACTGAGATTTCCAGTGCGCTGACGACGTTGAGTGGTGCAGTAACCAATATTACATCAGCAACAACCATGATTGGTAATACTAATTCAGCCGATACTCTGGTTATTGATGGTGCAACGACAGCGATCAATTCAGATGCAATTACCCTTGGTAATGAGGTAACAGATACCCTCGTGGTAACTGGTGCAAGCACTCTGATCAACTCTACAGCAACAACGATTAATGCAGGCGGTGGAACGGCTGAAGTGATGGTTAGTGCTGGATCAGTAATGACCGATGGTAACTTTACTGCAACAAGTTCAGATAACGGTAGCATTCTAAGCTTGAATAACGCGGGTATCAGCATTCAGAATACAACGGGTAACGGTGGTGGTCTTACCATTAACGATACAACGATTAGTCTGACGAATGGTGTCGGTGCGGGCCATGGTTTGACTATCGGTGCAAACTCAACCACATTGTCTGGTGGTACAACCTCAACAACCTTTACTTTGGATAATAATGGAGCAACCTTTGCTGATACAGTAACGGGTGGTCCTTCCAAGGTTACTGGTATAGCGAATGGTACCAGCAAGTACGATGCGATTAACTACGGGCAGTTAAAAGATCTTGAAAGAGATATGTCCGGTGGTATTGCTACCATGGCTGCGATGGGTAACATCCCTGCCATGGTTGATGGTACACACTTCAACTTCGGTGTTGGTGTAGGTAGCTTCAATAGCAGAAGAGCATTGGCCGTTGGTGGTAGCATGAGACTGCGTAATAACACTGCAGTTAAGGCTAGCGTTGGTCGTTCATTCGGCTCTGGTGGTGGTTCACTGGTAGTGGGTGCAGGTGCAGCTATCTCCTGGTAGTCTACAGGAACAGGCTTAACACCTGATTAAAAAACCCCGCTACTTTGGCGGGGTTTTTTTATGTCTGTGATATTTGTTGGTGCGCAATGCGCACCCTACCGGGGGGGTATTGGGTGTTATTGGGTAGGGTGCGTACTACGCACCATTGTCTTAATCCTCTCGTCCTTGTTGTATCTTCTGGATCAATGCATCAATGATGCTGTCTTCGGCTTGTAATAGCTGTTGCCCAAAGTCGTTATAATTGACGATGATATTGGTTTTCCAGGAATCAATACTCAGGCTCTCCTGGAATTTGATCGGGTAGACGGCGACAATATAACGTTCAAACTTGATCTCAAGTATTCCGGCACAGAGTTTTTTCCCATCAAAGCTGGCAACACTGCGACCACTGAGTTGAAAATGGATGACGTTCAGACTTTCCGTGTCGGTCTTGATCCGTTTTTTAGCCAGTTTTTGTTCTGCCAGTTGCATCAGTTGCCCAGGATGTGGCAGGCAGTTATCCGATACCTCACCTGAAAATTTGAGTGTGACATCACTGATATCAGTATAAAGTTCATTGTCTGCCATAACCATGCCGCTATGCAGAACGCAGACGGTGAGTAATGTGTTGGTTAGTTTATTCATATTGGTCAGTTTAAAATTTCTACGTTATCATTGATAGTGATCTTTCCACGCTGCTGTGCAATCATATTTTGTCCAAAAAAGATCCTGTGGTTCTTTTTACGGTAGCCAGCAAGGGTATTCGCCGGTTCCTTCTGGATGATAGCTGTAGCGGGTTCAATATTAGGGATGATGCAACGACTACAGGGCTTTACAATACGAAACTCGATCCCGTTAATCACAATTCCCTGCCAGTCATCCTCGGCATGAGGTTGGCAGCCCCTGACAACAATATTGGGTCGGAAACGCTTCATCTCAATGGGTGTCTCAAGACGGTTATTGAGACCATCCAGTGATGCCTGCGAGATTAAAAGAAAAGGGAAGCCATCACTAAAGGCTGTGTGGTCACCCGGTTGAGCATAGTCGAGATCAACCTGGCGTTGTTCATTCTGCGGAAAGTAGACTAGCCTGCATTGGATATCAAGGAATTGTCCTAGCCATAGAGCAGCCGGATCACCGCAGTCCAGTGCCTGACAGTGATCATTCCACACCTGTACTTCGCTTCGTTGTTTGCTATCGATATGCGGAATAATCATGTCATCCTGTCCATCGGCTGACAGTATGAGTTGTTCTTGTTGAAATGAGGGTTGGATAAGCCCCATGCGAGGTAGCTTGCGTTGGGTCAGCATCAAACCATCAGAGTCAACCAGCATCCAGCGCCGGTCAAGGTGCAGACCATAGCCTTCTACCTGGCTTTGTTGCAGGCTAATCTGCCCCATTGATTTAACCGGGTAGATGTTGATTTCACTGATAATAAGCTTATTCATGGAGTCGCCTGGTAGGGTGCGTACCACGCACCATTATTCTTGCATGTGTTGGTGCGCAATGCGCACCCTACGGATACTACGCATTATTATTGTGTATTTTTGCATGCCGCTAACAATGCCTGCATCTTCTCACACCCCATACTGCGTGTCAGTTCAATATTTCTATCCGGGATAGACTCTGGATCAGGGTGGTGTGCAATCGCTTGTTCCAGACTTTGTTCGCGGATCAGATGTAGCATGGGGTAGGGGGAACGGTTGGTATAATTAGACGCGTCATCGAAATCAGCGTCATTAAAGCAGTAATCGGGATGAAAACTAGCGACTTGATAGGTGC
Source organism: Gammaproteobacteria bacterium (assembly GCA_013151035.1). NCBI lineage: Bacteria > Pseudomonadati > Pseudomonadota > Gammaproteobacteria > Gammaproteobacteria bacterium. The sequence goes on along the minus strand of JAADJB010000001.1, from coordinate 49,247 downwards.
CTTCATAACCCTGATCAACCAGGATGCTGTCGGCCATCTCCACTAGATCCAGATAGTGATAAAAGTCTTGCCAGTGATCCGGGTAGATGAGTAGGATGGTCTCGATGGTATCATCCTGATCCAGTTGCTTACAGGCCTCAATCAGCGCCAGCAGGCTTTCTTCCATGTCTTGTGCATGACTAAGCTGGAACTGAACACGATCTTCCTGTAACGGTTTGCGCGCAAAAGGGCATAGATCGAGACCCACCACCACCGACACCAACCAGTTACGAGTCAGTATAATGGGGTCAGGTCTTGCATCGTTTTCCATCTTACTCCTGTTCCTGGCTCTTTAAATAATCCTCATAACTGCCACTGTAGTTGACCAGGCCATCGGCACTCATTTCAATGATACGAGTGGCAAGGGAGGAAACAAACTCGCGGTCATGACTGACGAAGATCAGGGTGCCGGGGTAGTTATCCAGGGCGAGGTTAAGGGATTCGATAGATTCCATATCCAGGTGATTGGTGGGTTCATCCATAACCAGGATATTGGGTCGTTGTAGCATTAGTTTGCCAAATAACATGCGACCCTGCTCACCACCGGAGATGATAGTGGTTGATTTATTGATGTCATCCTGCGAAAACAACAGTCGCCCCAGGGTGCCACGGATGACTTGTTCATCATCATTGTCCTGGCTCCACAGATCCATCCAGTCATACAGGTTCATGTCATTTTCAAAGTCAGCGGCATGATCCTGGGCGAAATAACCGATAGTGGCATTTTCTGACCACTTGATCTCGCCTTCTATGGTGGGCAGATCATTGACCAGGGTGCGCAGCAGAGTGGTCTTGCCGATGCCATTAGGGCCAATAATAGCGACACGTTCACCGACTTCGATCGGCATGTTAAGGCCTCTAAACAGGGGTTTATCATCGTAGCCATTAGCAATATCCGTGACCTCGACCGCCAGACGGTAGAGTTTTTTATCCTGTTCAAAACGAATATAGGGGTTTTGGCGACTGGATGGTTTGATATCATCCAATTTGATCTTTTCAATTCGTTTGGCGCGCGAGGTCGCCTGTTTTGCCTTTGATGCATTGGCAGAGAAACGACTGACAAAGGATTGTAGTTCAGCAATCTGTGCCTTTTTCTTGGCGTTGTTAGCCTGCATACGTTCGCGTACCTGGGTGGCTGCAATCATATACTCATCATAATTGCCTGGGAACAGGCGTAGTTCACCGTAGTCAAGATCAGCCATGTGGGTGCAGACACTATTCAGAAAGTGACGATCATGCGAGATAATAATCATGGTGCAGTTGCGTTCGTTGAGAATGGTCTCCAGCCAACGGATGGTGTTGATGTCGAGGTTATTGGTTGGCTCATCCAGCAGCATAATATCCGGGTCAGAAAACAGTGCCTGCGCCAGTAATACGCGTAGTTTCATGCCGGGCGCAACCGCACTCATGGGGCCGGTGTGTTGTTGCAGCGGGATATCCAGACCTAGTAATAATTCACCAGCACGGGATTCAGCGGTATAGCCATCCAGTTCAGCGAATTCGACCTCCAGTTCAGCCACCTTCATGCCGTCCTCTTCGCTCATCTCGGGCAGGCCGTAGATACGATCACGTTCCGCCTTGATCTGCCATAGTTCTTCGTGCCCCATGATAACGGTGTCGAGGACAGTGAACTCTTCATAGGCAAACTGATCCTGCTTGAGCTTACCGATACGTTCATTCGGATCAGTGGTGACGGTGCCTGAGCTGGGCACCAGATCGTCACCCAGAATCTTCATAAAGGTGGATTTGCCGCAACCGTTGGCACCAATCAGGCCGTAACGGTTGCCGTTGCCAAATTTGACCGAGATATTTTCAAACAGGGGTTTTGCCCCGAATTGCATGGTGATATTTGCTGTTGAGATCAATGTGTTAATTCCATAAGATGGTAGGGTGCGTATCATGTAAGATGGTAGGGTGCGTATTACGCACCAATTGCACCAATGAAGGTGCGTGCATTATCGCATAATTTTATCTATGGTAAAACATCCGTATCTGGGCTACATTACAAAGTCATGTTAAACCTGAAGATATATTTCAGACTGATCGTGTTGTTACTGTTCCCGGTGATACTGCATGCGGCAGACGGTCGTTTGTTGTATGAGGAAAACTGCGCGGTATGTCATGGCAATAATGGTGCTGGCGGGGTAGGTATCCCTCTATCCAATCAGCAGTTTTTGCAGCAGTCACCCGATGAATATCTAAGGCGCAGCATTCGTCATGGTCGACCAGGACGTATTATGCCCGCCTTTGCTTCATTGTCCGAGGCAGAGGTAGATGCCATTGTTGGTTTTATTCGTGCGTGGGGTAAAGCGCTGCCAGCGCAGTGGGATGATACCCCGATTCAAGCGGATTCTGTGCGCGGCAAGCGTATTTTCACAGAGTATTGTGTTGCCTGTCATGGTCAACAGGCACATGGTGGCAAAGGTACGGGGCTACGTTTTTCGCGTGCTCGTGACTTGCCTGTGATAGCCCCGTCTTTAAGTAATCCCGGTTTTTTGGCATCGGTATCGGATTTGATGCTAAAGCGTATTATTCTACAGGGACGAAAGAACACCCCCATGCAGCCAGCCAGCATCCTCGGACTTACTGATATGGATGTGAAGGACATCGTGTCTTATCTTCGTGGTTTACAACAGCCATTATTCTCTAATATTAGCGATGTGGCTGAACCCGCAATGTTGATCTACGATTCCCCCTATGATTTTGATACCACACTAAACAATATAAAACGGGCTGCAGAGGGGATCAATTTTAGATTGATTCGCACCCAGGCTGTTAATGCCGGGTTTGTGGATAAAGAAGATGAGTCACAGCAACAACAGGTGGTATATTTCTGTAATTTTAATTTTCTTTATGAAGCATTAGCGTTGGATCCACGGGTAGGTGTGTTCCTGCCTTGTCGAATCACTGTTGTTGAGCAGGCAGGGCAGGTTCAGGTGATGAGTGTGAATCCCAAACGTCTGAGTGTGCTATTCAACAACGAACAGCTCGATACCGCCTGTGATGAGATGACAGAACTTTATCGCTCAATTATGGAAGAGGCAACACTGTGATGAGAAACGTGACTTCATTACAGCTACTTTTTATTAGTTTGTTGCTGCTTCCAGTGGTGTCGCAGGCTGTGGTGACTGATGAATTGATTATGATTCGTTCACAACAGGATTTTCCGACCACTATGGTGAATCTACAAGATGCCATCAAGGTGCAGGGTTATCAGGTGTCCAGGGTACAGCGGGTCGATGTTGGTTTGAGCAAGAGTGGTTTCAAGACCGATCGTTACCGTCTGGTATTCTTTGGTAAGGGTAGCGAGATTGAATTTCTGAGGAAAAAATACCCGTCACTGATTCCTTATTTACCATTAAAGATTGTGATCTTTGCCGAGGGTGAAGAGACTTTACTGGTGACACTCAATCCGAAGCAGCTTATGCAGATGTATAGTGAACCATCATTGCAGCCAATATTCGTTCGTTGGCAACAGGATGTGATTAATATTATGCGTGTTGTACGGGTAGCAGATTAATGAGAGACCTTCTGGTGATGGTGTGATATGTTTATGTTATCTTCAGCAATGACCAATATTTTTTAACAGGGTGATCATGTATGGATATTTCAGAATTACTGGCCTTTGGTGTACAAAATAACTCTTCCGATCTGCATTTGTCAGCGGGTTTGCCGCCAATGATTCGCGTCGATGGTGATATTCGTAAGATCAATATCCCGGAGATGGATCACAAGACAGTCCATGGTCTGATCTATGACATTATGAATGATAAGCAACGCAAGGATTATGAGGAGTTTCTGGAGACTGATTTCTCTTTTGAAATTCCTGGTCTGGCGCGTTTTCGTGTCAATGCTTTTAATCATAATCGTGGTGCAGGTGCGGTATTTCGAACCATTCCCTCTGATATTTTATCACTGGAGGATTTGAAGGCGCCGTCAATCTTCAAGAAGATTTCCGAGCAGCCGCGGGGTCTGGTATTGGTAACAGGGCCTACCGGTTCGGGTAAATCCACTACCCTGGCAGCAATGGTGGATTATTTAAACGAGAATCATGCCGCACATATCCTGACGGTAGAAGATCCGATTGAATTTGTACACAAGAGTAAAAAGTCTTTGATTAATCAGCGTGAGGTACATCGGGACACCCTGAGTTTTAATGCTGCGCTGCGCTCTGCCCTGCGTGAAGATCCGGATATTATTCTGGTGGGTGAGATGCGTGATCTGGAGACGATTCGTCTGGCACTGACTGCTGCCGAGACCGGGCATCTGGTGTTTGGCACCTTGCATACCAGTTCAGCCTCCAAGACCATTGACCGTATCGTCGATGTGTTTCCTGCTGCCGAAAAAAGTATGGTGCGCTCGATGTTGTCTGAATCCCTGCGTTCAGTCATATCGCAGACCTTGTTGAAGCGTAATGGCGGTGGTCGTGTCGCTGCCCATGAGATTATGGTGGGTACTCCGGCAATACGTAACCTGATTCGTGAGGACAAGATTGCACAGATGTATTCAGCAATTCAGACCGGAGCCGGTGTGGGTATGCAGACCCTGGATCAAAACCTGAAGGAGTTGGTCGCCGCCGGTATCGTGAGCAAGCAAGCGGCAATGGGTAAGGCCGTAAACAAGGATATGTTTAGTTAGTATTTCAAGGGGTCAGAGCTCTTGAAATGCCTTAAAGTGATTCACATAGAATTTTTCAAGAGCTCTGACCCCTTGAAATTTTTACTCCGAAAAAACCTCATAGGCATCGAATACCGGGCCATCAACACAGACCCGCTTCATAGCAACACCCTCTTTAGTGGTGATCGGGACGGTACAACCCGCGCAGCCACCCACAGCACAGGCCATGTGTTCTTCCAGTGATACCTGACAAGGCAGGTCATATTCCCGAGCCAGTCGTGCAACGGCTTCCAGCATGGCATGGGGGCCGCAGGCAAAGAATTCTACGCGTTGATGTTCGCTGTTATCCAGTTGTTCTAGCCACAGACGTACCAGATCGGTGACATAGCCCTGGTGACAACCAGCATAATCTTGCAGACTACACAGACGGCTGGCAATGTCCTTGTCATCTAGCATAGGCATGGCAGCAATCACTCCGTCGGGTAGACCGGGCACCATGATGCTGGAGGGTATTATCTTGAACGGAAAGGGAACCTCGGAACCCATTACCACTAGCGGTTGATGAGTGTCGTGCTGTTTCATTTCCAATGCCAGGAAAATCATCGGCGGCATACCCACGCCACCCCCGATCAGTACGGGTAGATCACGTCCTTCACTGGGCTTAAAAGGCTTTCCAATGGGGCCCATGACGCTGAGTTGTTCACCGGGTTTACGTTGTGTTAGTTCACGCGTCCCTTCACCCAGAGCCTTGTACAGAATCTCGATCCAACCCGCCTGCGGATCACAGCGTAATAGAGATAAGGGTCGCCTCATTGGCAGGCGTTCAGCACAACGAATATGAACAAAGGAGCCCGCATGGGCATGACGCGCACACTCCGGTGCCTGTAGTCGGATGACATATTGGTCACCGGCAAAGCCCTGGTGGGAAAGAATCTCGGCATCCTCAACAAAGATGCTATCACGATGTTGTTTATTGTTTTTCAAGGGGTCAGAGCTCTTGAAATGGAACATCTGTTTTTCAAGAGCTCTGACCCCTTGGTTTTTGGTGTACGATTATGCCATCAACCAGTGTGTAATAGACCTGCCCTCTGAACTCCCAGCCCATAAAGGGTGTATTTTTGCCTTGGCTACGCATGCTTTGCTGGTTCAGTATCCAATCTTGTTGTGGATCAAAGATGCAGATATCCGCTCGTTGCCCCACTTGCAGCTTACCTGAATCCAGTCCGAGGATACTTGCCGGGCCACTGGTTAGTCGCTCGATCAGGGTGTTGATGCTGAGGATATTTTCCTCCACCAGTCGCATCCCTAGCCCTAACAGACTATCAATCGCTGATATGCCTGGCTCGGTTGCTGGAAAGGGAGCCAGTTTGGCATCGTCTTCATGCGGTTGATGGTCGGAACAGATCGCCATGATGACGCCGTCGGCAACGGCGGCACGCAGGCTGTCCCGGTCACGTTGTGTGCGTAGCGGTGGGCGTACATGGCAGTGAGGGTTAAAATCAGCAATATCCATCTCACTGAGGAATAGTTGATGCATCGCGACATCGGCACTGACACGCACGCCTTCATAATGGGCGCGTGCAATCATTTGTGCGCCGCGTCGGGTGCTGATGCGACAGAAATGAGCACGCACACCCGTCTCTTCAATTAGCGCAAGGTACTGAGCAACCGCAGCGGTTTCGGCCGCTGCCGGGATAGCCGGTAGACCCAGGCGGGTGGCAATACGACCTTCATGGGCGCAGCCATGATCGGCCAGACAGGGATCTTCTGCATGCAGGAACAAGGTAATACCAAAACTACTGGCATACTCCATGGCTAAGCGTGTCACCTGTAAATTATCCGCGCTCCCACGTTGATTACTGAGGGCAGGGCAACCGGCCTTTTGCAGAGCACCCATTTCACTGAGTTCCTTACCTTGCAATTTACGGGTTAAGGCACCGATACCGATAACCCTGGCTGCCGCGGCATCTTCGGCCCGTTGTTTGATGAGTTCTAGTACCGCCGGGGTGTCAATCACCGGATTGGTGTCGGGCGGGCAACAGAGCGTGGTAATCCCGGCAGCGGCAGCGGCGCGGGTCTCGCTTTGTATGGTTGCTTTATGTTCCAGACCGGGTTCACGCAGGTTGGCGCACAAGTCGATCAGCCCCGGACACACGATCATGCCAGTGGCATCAATGGTCCGGTCGGCATGCCAGTCCTCGGGTGCATCACCCAGCGCAACGACCTTGCTATCGGCAATAAATAGGTCCTGGATTTGATCAATGGCATTGGCGGGGTCGATCAGTCGTCCTTGCTGAATATGAATAGTATTATTCATGGCTGCTACCCTGCGTCTGCATCGCCATCGACATCACCGCCATGCGTACCGCGATGCCGTGGGTAACCTGTTGCAGGATGACTGAATGAGGGCCATCAGCCACCCTGGATTCAATCTCGACACCGCGATTAATGGGGCCGGGGTGCATCACTAATACATCCTTCTGTGCGTATTGCATGCGTTTTTCGGTGAGACCGTAGAGTTGGAAATATTCATGCTCACTGGGCAGTCGCGCACCTTTCATGCGCTCTCTTTGTAGTCGCAACATAATGATGACATCGGCATCGTTGATGCCTTCATCCATATCATGGTAAATCTTGACCCCCAGGTCTTCAGCATATTTGGGTAACAGAGTCTTCGGTGCGACAACGCGCACCTCGCCAGTATTCAGTAGATTGAGGGCATGGATCTGGGAACGTGCCACTCGTGAGTGTAGCAAGTCGCCAACAATGGCAACCCGTAGTCGACCAAAGTCATCACCCTTGTGGCGGCGAATGGTAAACATATCGAGCATGGCCTGGGTTGGGTGTGCATGTCGACCATCCCCGGCATTGATTACGCTGACATGAGGCGCGACATGGCGCGCAATAAAGTGGGCGGCACCACTATCACCGTGGCGCACGACAAACATATCACAGTTCATTGCCTCCAGGTTGCGCAGGGTATCAAGCAGGGATTCACCCTTGATCGTGCTGGATGCGCTGATGTTCAGATTGAGGACATCGGCAGACAGACGTTTGGCGGCGACTTCAAAGGTGGTGCGAGTGCGGGTGCTGGCCTCAAAAAACAGATTTACAATGGTGCGACCACGTAATAGAGGAACCTTCTTGACGCTTTGTTCAGCAACCCCGGAGAAGGATTCTGCGGTGTCCAGAATATCGATTAATAATTGTCGATTGAGACCTTCAATAGAGAGGAAGTGTTTGAGTTTACCCTGTTGATCTATCTGTAGGTTGGTCTGACTCATGATATCTTTTGTAGTACCAGTTCCAGTGGCGCAGGGCCTGTCAGTTTAATGTGTTCATCGTTGTTTAACTGTAACCGTTTGCCGATCACATCGGCCTGTATGGGCAGTTCATGGGCGTTACGTTCGACCAGTACGGCGAGCAGTATGGAGGCAGGACGACCATAGTCAAATAGTTCATTCATCGCCGCGCGGATGGTGCGCCCGGTATGCAACACATCATCAATCAGGATGATGTGTTGGTCATCAATGCTCATAGGGAGTTCAGAGGGTTGTACCTGAGGGTTCATGCCGATACGGGTAAAATCATCCCGGTAGAAGGAGATATCCAGGCTGCCCAGAGCGCTATCAAGCCCCATTTTTTCATGCAGGCGTTGTGCAATCCAGACTCCGCCACGGTGAATGCCGATCATTATCGGATCTTTAATCTGGCGTTGTTGTAGCTGCTGCTGTAGCTCGTTGACCATGTTATCCAGCAGTTGTTCGATATCCTGATTATTCATCATCTTCTTTTGTTGTTTGTGTTTGTAACCAATCCTGCACAATAAGCTGTGCAGACAGATGATCTATCTTACCACTTGTTTCTGTTTTAGGGGATGTCTTTAGCGCTTGTTCAACTGCCCATGAGCTCAGACGTTCATCCTGTAATATCACGGGTAGTCGATAACGCCCTTCTAATTGTCGGGAAAACCGCCGTGCTTCGATGGTGATTTGGTGTTCACTGCCATCCATATGTAGGGGCAGGCCAACAATTAATAGATCAGGTCGCCACTCGCGTATCAGCTTTTCGACTTCATGCCATTGGGGTTTTCCATCGCGTGCCGGGAGAATGTTCAGGGCACGGGCAGTTTGGGTCAGGGTCTGTCCAATGGCAATCCCGATACGCTTACGACCATAGTCGAATCCCAGTGCGGTTTGAGTCTGAGTGGTCATCGTAATACATCGCCATTAACAAATTCCCAGGTGCGTGTGATATGCAAGATGTCGGTTTTTTTTCGTATGTTTTTGGAGAAAGGGGCAAAGGGAGCCGATAGGTGGACGATGTGTATGGCAGCATCATCCATGACGCGACTGCCAGAGGAACGCAGCACCTTGACGCTTAGTATTTTGCCATTAGGTTTGATGGCGACATCGAGTAGCAGGTTTCCGGTGAGTGCCTTGCGCCTGACTTGATCGGGGTAGTTTAGATTGCCGACGCGCTCGACCTTATTGACCCACTCACTCATATAGTTGGCATAAGCATATTCCTTGGTGCGGGTAGAAATATAAGTCTGTTTTGGCATCTCTGCATAGGCATGCAGGTCTTGCTGGAGTTGTTCATCAAGCTGGATTAACTCCATACTTCGGTTAATCAATTCTGCGCCGGTGATGGCCTTTTTCTCGGGCGGTTTTAGCGGGTCGGGCAGGGTGGTCTCAATCTTTTTTTCGGATTGTTGGCTGGTTAGCACGCGAGGAAGCTGGTTGCTCTTTTGTTCCTGCGGTATGCCGCTGCTTTTAACCATGCGCCGCTTTTGTGGTGGGATCTCCTGCTGACTTTCACTGCGACCTTCCTGATTGCTTTGAGCCAGGTATTTGGCATCCTTGATCTCGGGGCTCTCCTGTTTGGCGGCCAGGTGAATATCAATAACCGGATGATCCTGTCTCTGTTCCCGTTGATCCGGGGTAAAGGTAATGCCGACAATCAATAATACATGCAGGATTGCCGCCAGCAACAGGCCGAGCAATAAGGAGTCGTTTTGATTATCAGTGTAGTAATGGGCCGTCATGTTTTTTGTCGCTTTCCTAGCATGCCAGAGACAATAATACCGTTGATGATACCAAAGATCAGGGCGGCACTCATTAATACGGGTAGCAGGTTGAATAATGCCGGGTGGGGGATGAATAATAACCAGGCACTGGTGAACTGACCAGCCATATGCGCCAATGCTGCCAGTATGGAGTAACCCACAGGCCCCGCCCCTTTGCCGGGCAGGTATTGTGCCAGACCGAGGATCAGGATGCTGCTAATGGCTCCACTAAGACTCAGTATAAAGGTTGGGCTCAAGAAGGTGCCGAGTACAATACTGCCAACAAATACACGTAGCAGACTAATCCAGAGAGCCGTTGACCAGCCGAAACGAAGCAATGCGGCAATCGTGATGATATTGGCAAGGCCGGGTTTGATGCCGGGTATCGGGCTGGGAAAGGCCGCCTCGGCAATATGAATGCTGATTGCCAGCGCAGCAAGCCCGGCAATACGGTAATCATCTTTGGTCGTTTGTATCATAATTAAACCGGGGTCAGACCACGATTAATCTAAGATTAATCGTGGTCTGACCCCGGTTATTAAAAGATGATGGCATCATATTCCTGATTATCCCCGGTAATATTAATCATGACCTGATTCGGTACGCAGGCACTAACAGCTCCCTGTCTTTCCAGCCAGCCATGGCGGATACAGACCTTGTTGGGGCAGGGTGATTCGACAAAGCGTACCCGCCCGGACTTGATCTGTAGGTGGCTTCCCCCCAGGGGGCCGGTTACATAAATATCCTGATCATGTTGCAGGCTATATTGACGTTTTTCATCGGCTGTCTGGATGATAACATATTGCCCGTTTTCTCCGCTGCCCCAGAAGCGGTAAAACAGGGTGTAGATGAGAGCTAAGGCAAAAATAAGAATGAGATAGTCAGCAGTTTTCATGTGCTGACCTCATGGCGCTTGACTGACGATGATGGTGTGGCTGCCGGATTCTGTGAACTGCACATGTTTTTGCATTGTGGGACTGAGTTGAATTTGTCCCTGGGCATCAATCAACATTACATCCTGCACCCTCATTGCCTTTGCTATCTCCTGCCAATGTTGTGGTCCGGCAATAAACAGGGCGGTGGCAGCGGCATCGGCGGTTGCGGCATTCGAATGTATTACCGTGACCGAACGTGTTTGCCGGGCGGGATAGCCTGTGCGTGGGTCAATGATGTGATGGTAGTTCTTACCTTCATAGCTGAAGTTGCGCTCATAATCACCCGAAGTAAAGACACTCATATCCTGTTCGATATCAATCGCTGCCAGAATACCAGGTTGCCGTGGGTGGCGAATACCAATACGCCAGGGGCGTTCACCATGTCGGCCAATCGCACGCAGATCACCACCGGCATTGATGATGGCATTGTCGATACCTTGTTGTTGTAGATAGGCTATCGCCAGATCAATAGCATAACCCTTGGCATAGGCACCAAAATCAAGTTGTACGGGGTGACCCTGGCTGTTGAGCTGATCGGGTTCCTGATTTAATTCTGCCAGACTGATGTGTTGACTAAGGAGTTGCTTGATTTTTTTATCGGACGGCGGTTTAACCGGAGCGGCATCCTGGCTGAACCCCCAGGCTCGAATGATCGTTCCGATGGCGGGATCAAATAGCCCCTGGCTGCGTTTAGATAGTTCTGTTGCTTGTTGGAACAGGGGTTGCAGAGAGGGTGGGATGGTGACGTTCTCACCGCGGCCTAGTGCCTGATTGAGTTGATATAGATCACCATTGCCCTGCCATGGGTGCCATGCCTGATGCCATTGTTTAAAACGCTGTTCGAGTTCGTCAATGGCCTGTTGTGCGCGGGGTTTGGTAACACCATAAATGCTGATGTCGATGATGGTGCCAAAGGCCAGGAACTGGCTACGGGTGAGGGTGTTATTATTGGTTTGGCAGGCTGTCAGGATTATGAATAGTATAAGTATCCATGCAACTTTAGCTCGGAGAGACAGGGATGACTCCTCTTTAGCAGAGACCGATGGCCGCAGGGATGCGGCCATCGAGCCTACATGGATGTATTCACGGCGTGTCTTTGCTAAAGAGGAGTTATGCATGTCTCGGTTTTATGCTGTTAGCGGAGCATTCGGTTGGGGTGTGATCTTTTGGATACAATCAATAAGCTGACCAGCAATATCCAGGTCATAGAGTTTGTCCAATTCACGGATGCAGGTGGGGCTAGTGACATTAATCTCGGTAAGGTAATCGCCGATAACATCGAGACCAACAAACAACAAACCCTTTTCGCGTAACACCGGCCCCACTTGTTGGCAGATCCAGCGGTCTCTCTCACTCAATTCAATCCCCTCACCACGCCCACCGGCTGCCAGGTTAGCACGTGCCTCACCCTTGGCGGGTATCCTTGCCAACGCATAGGGGATGGGTTCACCATCAATCATCAGTATACGTTTATCCCCGGCGCTTATCTCCGGGATGAAACGTTGAATCATAGCCTGTCGTTGACCATGTTGGGTTAGTGTCTCAATAATGACGCTGGCATTGAGGTCGTCCTGATGCAGGCAAAATACTAGCTCGCCCCCCATGGCATCCAATGGTTTTAATACGATTTTTTGATGTTCATGCAGGAACTCGCGAATCAACCCGGCATTGCGTGTCACCAATGTCGGTGGCGTACACTGCGGGAACCAGGCGGTATACAGTTTCTCATTGACATCACGCAGGCTACTGGGTTGATTAACCACCAGGGTGCCACGTGCCGCAGCATATTCCAGCAGGTAAGTGGTGTAGATAAATTCCATATCTACTGGTGGATCCTTGCGCATGAGGATAACCTGGAGTTTGTGCAGGGGGGCTTTTTTAGTCTCCCCCAGCTTGAACCAGTCATCGTTGTTGTCGCGCACGGTGAGTGGTTGCATGTGGGCATAAGCGACGCCATCACGCATAAATAGATCACCTTGCTCCATATAGAGTAACTCAAACCCTCGTGCTTGTGCTGCCAGTAACATGGCAAGACTGCTGTCTTTATAGGGTTTGATGGACTGGATGGGGTCCATGACGATACCGAGTTGTTTCATCGTATTATCTATTCTGAGGTGGTGTGTTCGGCAATCTCTCTGGCCGCTGCCAGCATGGCGAGGCGAGAGATAACGCCGTAGGCATAAAAGCGATTGGGCTCGGCATCAGGTTCCTGAGTTTGATCCGGGTTATTACAGGATTCAACAAAGGCCAGTGGTTGAAAGTGCATGCCGGGGGCATTGAGGTTTTCATTGATTCCACGACTGGTATGCACCCGGTAGAAGCCGCCGACAACAAAATGATCGATCATGTATACCACGGGTTCAGCAACTGATTCCTCTTTACCCCAGGTCTCGAAGGTGTAGACACCTTCTTGAATGAGCACCTTGCTGACGCTATGCCCGCCCTTGGTGGATGCCAGTTTGGTGCGTTGCTTGCGATTGAGTTGACGTACTTCATCGACGCTGTGGGCGGTGATGATGCCCATGCCATAGGTGCCGGCATCCGCCTTGATGATGACGAAGGGTTTTTTGGTGATACCGTATTCATCATATTTTTTCTGAATATTTTCCAGTAACGGGGCAACGTTTTTAGCCAGGCAATCACTGTCTCCTGTTTGCATGATATTAAGCTCACCACAATTCCTGAACAGAGGATTGATGAGCCAGGGGTCAATGTCAATTAGCCTGGAGAATTCTTCAGCTACCTGTTGGTAGTGAGTAAAATGATCAGACTTTAGCCGGTCGGACCAGCCCAGTGCCGGTGGTGGCAGGATCATTTGCTGGAGGCCTTGCAGGATATCGGGTAGGCCCTCGATTAAATCATTGTTGAGCAGGATCAGGCAGGGATCAAAGTCGTCAACATAGATACGCCCATTTATTCGTTGGATGGGCTCCAGACAGACCTGTTTGCCGGAGGGCAGGTCAAGGGTTGTCGCCTCTTGCAGGTCAGGGATCAGACTGCCAATACGCACATGGTAGCCTGCCTTGCTGATGATATCCCGGAGTGTTACCAGGCTCTCCAGGTAAAACAGATTGCGAGTATGGTTTTCCGGTATCAGCAGGATATTACGGGCATCTTCGCAGGCCTTTTCCAGCATGGTTTGCATCACCTGTATACAGAGCGGCAGGAAGGCTGGGTTTAGATTATTGAAGCCTGCCGGGAACAGGTTGGTATCAACCGGGGATAGTTTAAAGCCGGAATTGCGTAGATCAACCGAGGTATAAAAGGGTGCGGGTGTCTTTAGCCATTCGCTACGCAACCAGGTCTCGATACAACTCTGGTGGGTGAGTAACAGTTGTTCCAGTTCTTCCAGTGGGCCATTGAGGGCAGTGGTCAGGTGAGGAACGGTTGGCAAAGGGTTGGTGCTCATACGCAGGCAGGACTCCAAATTATGTTGAAGAGGGCTCTATTGTACCGAAAAAAAGTAGGCGGTGCGTTTTTTATCCTGTTCTCATTTCCATGAAGGAGGTAATCCATGTAAAATACAATTCTTGGGTAGGATGCGTACCACGCACCAATAAAAAGAATAATCATTGATAGTAGAGACTAACAAATGGGATGTTATTGTGAAGATTGCTTTAATTGCGCAAGATAAAGATCGGAAGGATCAGCTGCAAGGCTTGTTGCAAGCGCATGGCTTACAGGTGCTGGAGCAGCAACCAGGGGCTGAGGTTCACGCCTTGGCAGAGGTGCTATTGGTTGATTTACCCGGCTTGGAGGAATCCCAATTTGATGAGTTGATCCAGTTTTCAATGATTCCGGTGTTGTTCAATGAAGGTGAGATCAGGGGCGGAGAGTCCTGGTGTGAAGGTCTGCTCGATAAATTACATCTATTGTTACGGCATCATTCATCCATGACACCGACTGAAGACGATCAGATAATGATGAGCAATTCTCCGGTAAAACTGGTTCCTGAGGATGCTATGATGAATACCTCAGCACCGAGCAAAGTCTTTGTCATGCTCGCCTCATTAGGTGGGCCACAGGCAATCAAGCGTTTCTTGCAGCAGTTACCGGAGTATCTACCGGTGGCGTTTATCCTGGTGCAACAGGTGGGTGAGGTGTTGCAGTCATTGATGGTTGAACAGATGACACGCTTTTCTTTTCTTAATATCAGAATGGCATCGGGTGGTCAGAGTTTGATGGCCAACTCATTGATGATGTTGCCGTCCAGACGTTTGTTTACTATTGATCATACCGGAGTGATGGATTTTTCTGTACCCGCGAGTGATCAATCGCTGGATCTTAATCAGGCAATGGTTGAGGTGGCACGCTGCTACGGTAAAGATGCCGGTGTCATTATTTTTAGTGGCCTGGAACATGATATTAGTGAAGGTTGCCAGCAGATTCATCATTCGGGTGGTGTGGTGTGGGCACAGGACTCAGTAAGTTGTGCCATGAGTCGCTTGCCTGATGAAGCACGAAGTAGCGGCGTGGTGAGCTTCAGCGGAAGCCCCGAGGCCTTAGCTGATCAGCTGGTTAATTACCTAAAAAAACCACTAATCTAAGGCCGGCACAAGCCGGGGACAGCGCCGGTTTTTGGCTCTGTCCCCCGTTAGAGCGTACCCCAGGCCTTAAACGAGCCCCTCTCCTCTGTCCCCCGTTAGAACGTACCACTGTCCTCGTTAAGAAAAATCCCCCCACAAAGCCTGCAGTGCACTTAACGTAGCCAGTGCCGCCGTTTCCGTACGCAGCACCAATGAACCCAGACGTATCGGGATAGCCCCTTGTTGCAAGGCTTGTTGATGCTCCTCACCGGATAGCCCCCCTTCAGGGCCAATAAGTATATTGATATTACCTTTTGGTTGTTGTATATCAGTCAGTTTATGACTGCCTTCAGGATCTAATATTAATAACGTTTCATCAGCATCGTGCTGGTCTATCCATGCGGGATATTTCTGTGCCGGAGCCAACAGGGGGAGTCGATTCTGACCACATTGCTCACAGGCATTAATAATAATGGATTGCCAATGTTGCTGACGTTTTTGCATGCGTAGGCGATCCAGGTGTCGCTGACTATATTGTGTCCACACCGGGATGATTCGGTTAGCTCCTAACTCAACAGATTTCTGTAGCGTTAGATCCATGCGGTCACTTCTGGATATCCCCTGTATCAGGGTCAGGTTTAATTTAGGCGTATATTGATCGGGGTGAAACTGTCCGATTTTAATCTCGGATGCCTGTTTGTGTGAACGGCTTAAACAAGCGTCATATTCACCACCCCGGCCATTGAATACGCGTAAAGGCTGCCCTGTCTCCATGCGTAATACCTTGCTGATATGCAGAGATGTCTGAGCCTCCAGGGTAATGGTCTGATCACTGTGTAGATTATCGAGATGGTATATTCGGGGAATACGCATAGACTTGACCCCTTTTGTTTTTAGGTTGGCAGGTTCAGGTTTTTGCAGATAGCTAATGTTGGGGCAGCCTGGTTCATGGTGTAGAAATGTAGACCGGGTGCGCCCGCGCTCAACAGTTGATTGCAGAGTTCGCTGACGACCTCTTCGCCAAAGGCGCGTAAGGACTCCATGTCTTCACCATAAGACTCCAGACGCTTACGGATCCAGCGTGGTATCTCGGCACCACACATATCAGAGAAGCGAATTAGAGAGGTGTAGTTGGTAATGGGCATGATGCCTGGGATGATGGGTAGCTTTAGACCCAGTTTTTCACATTGATCGACAAAATGAAGATAGGCAGCTGGATTATAAAAATACTGTGTTATTGCGCTGTCAGCACCCGCCTCGGCCTTGCGTTTGAAATTAAGCAGGTCTTCCTGAGCACTGTTTGCTTGTGGATGAAATTCCGGATAGGCGGCAACCTCGATATGAAAATGGTCGCCAGTTTCTGTGCGAATAAATTCAACCAGTTCATTAGCATAACGGAATTCACCCGCCTCACGCATACCCGAAGGCATGTCGCCGCGTAAGGCAACAATGTGTTTGATGCCTTGCTCTTTATAGTGCAAGAGTATCTTGAGGATGCTTTCCTTGGTGGAGCCAATACAGGATAAATGCGGTGCGGTTTCTATGTTAAAGGTCTGTTGCACACTCTGTACAGTATCAAAGGTGCGCTCCTGGGTCGAGCCACCAGCACCATAGGTGACAGAAAAGAACTTTGGTTTCAGCACCATCATCTGCTCACAGTTGGTGTGCAGTTTCTCGATGCCAGCTTCAGTCTTTGGTGGAAAAAGTTCCAAGCTAAGTTCAGGCTTTTGTTGCGAGGTCATGGTTGCTATTCCGTTCTGTGGATTCCCGCCTACGCGAGGATGAATGAGTGGAGTGCGCACCCTACCCGTTGTGCATTATTTGGTAGGGTGCGTACCACGCACCAATAATTAATAACGATAGTGATTCGGTTTATAAGGCCCATCAATCGGTATATTCAGGTACTCAGATTGTTGTTCGGATAGTTTTGTCATGTTAACACCCAATTGATCCAGATGCAGGCGTGCGACCTCTTCATCCAGTTCCTTAGGCAGGATATAGACATCATTACCATATTCGTCTGGTTTGCTCCATAGTTCCATCTGTGCCAATACCTGATTGGTGAAGGAATTGGACATAACAAAGCTAGGGTGGCCGGTGGCACAGCCCAGATTGACCAGGCGACCTTCGGCTAACATGATAATGCGTTTACCATCCGGGAAGATAATATGATCAACCTGAGGTTTGATGTTTTCCCATTTATAATCATTCAGACTGGCAACATCAATCTCATTGTCGAAGTGACCAATATTACAGACAATAGCCTGATTCTTCATGGCTGCCATGTGGTCATGATTGATGACGTGGAAGTTGCCAGTAGTGGTGACAAAGATATTGCCCATTGATGCCGCGTCATCCATATGTACTACGCGGAAACCCTCCATTGCGGCCTGTAAGGCGCAGATAGGATCAATCTCGGTGACCCATACGGTGGCACCCAGTCCACGCAGTGATTGTGCGCAGCCCTTGCCAACATCACCATAGCCCAATACCACGCAGATCTTGCCAGCAATCATCACGTCGGTGGCGCGTTTGATGCCATCGACCAGTGATTCACGGCAACCATAGAGATTATCAAACTTGGATTTGGTCACCGAGTCATTGACGTTGATAGCAGGGAAGGGCAGTTCACCATCCTTTTGCATCTGATAGAGGCGATGTACGCCGGTGGTCGTCTCTTCGGTGACACCACGGATATTGTCACGTCGTGTGGAATACCAGGTCGGATCCTGTTTCAGACGTTCACGGATGGTACCAAACAGGGCGATCTCTTCTTCGCTCTCAGGCTTGTCCAGGATGCTGATATCTTTTTCCGCCTTTGAGCCCAGGATTAGCAGTAAGGTAGCATCACCACCATCATCAAGGATCATGTTTGGACCACCTTCGGCCCATTCCATGATCTTGTGCGTATAGTTCCAGAATTCATCCAGGCTCTCGCCCTTGTAGGCAAAGACTGGGATGTCCTGTGCAGCAATGGCAGCGGCGGCGTGATCCTGGGTGGAAAAGATATTGCAAGAGGACCAGCGTACCTCGGCACCGAGATCAATCAGGGTCTCGATTAATACCGCGGTTTGAATCGTCATGTGCAGACTACCGGCAATACGGGTGCCCTTTAAGGGTTGCTCACTGCGGTATTTGTCACGGATGGCCATCAGTCCCGGCATTTCGGTCTCAGCGATACGAATTTCTTTATGGCCCCAGTCGGCTAGACTAATATCAGCGACTTTGTAATCTTGCTTGCTCATCAGGTTCTCCAGTATTAAGTTTTTTTATTCCCGTGTAGGCGGGAATCTATCTATGATAATGTGGTTTTATATGGATCCCCGCCTGTGCGGGGATGTCATTTTAAGTTTATAGGCCTGCGGCATCCTTCAGTGTTTCTGCTTTATCTGTACGTTCCCAGGTAAAATCATCTTGTTCACGACCAAAATGCCCGTAGGCGGCGGTTGCTTTGTAGATGGGTCGTAACAGGTCGAGCATGACGATAAGCCCGCGCGGGCGCAGGTCAAAGTGTTCGCGGATCAACTTCACGATGGCTGGGTCTGCAATCTTGCCAGTGCCAAAGGTATTGACGCTAATGGATGTCGGTTCGGCAACGCCAATCGCGTAAGAGACCTGAATCTCACAACGATCCGCAATCCCGGCGGCAACAATATTCTTGGCAACATAGCGTCCGGCATAGGCGGCTGAACGATCAACCTTACTAGGATCTTTGCCGGAGAAGGCACCACCACCGTGGCGGGCAGCACCACCGTAGGTATCGACAATAATCTTGCGTCCAGTGAGGCCACAATCACCCACCGGGCCACCAATAACGAAACGGCCGGTTGGATTAATAAAGAACTTGGTGTCCTTGCTAATCCATTCTTCAGGTAAAACTGGCAGGATAATTTGATCCATCACAGCCTCTTTCAAGGCCTCTAGTTCGATTTCCGGGTCATGCTGGGTGGATAGCACTACGGTATCAATACCTACTGGTTTGTTGTCTTCATAGCGAAAGGTCACCTGACTCTTGGCATCAGGACGTAACCAGGGCAAAGAGCCGTTTTTGCGTTCCGCTGCCTGACGCTGTACCAGTAAATGTGAATAAGTAATAGGGGCTGGCATAAGGACATCAGTTTCGTTGGTGGCATAGCCAAACATCAAACCCTGATCTCCCGCTCCCTGCTCGTGGTCGTCACCCTTATCTACACCCATGGCAATATCTACTGATTGCTTGCCAATGGCATTGAGAACAGCACAAGATTCAGCATCAAAGCCGATCTCGGAGCTGTTATAGCCAATTTCTCTCACGGTTTGGCGTGTAATAGCCTCAATATCAACCCAGGCACTGGTGGTGACTTCACCGGCAACAATAACCATGCCGGTCTTGACCATGGTCTCACAGGCGACACGCGCTTTAGGATCTTGTTCCAGGATCGCATCCAGTACCGCATCGGATATTTGGTCGGCAATCTTGTCAGGATGCCCTTCAGAAACAGACTCTGAGGTGAAGAGGTGACTAGTGCTCATATATTTTCCATTCTGGCTGTGTTTTGCTGAATTCTGTATATTCTATGTGAGAATATGCACTGGATTGTATACTTTTTTTATGTTGATTGTTAGTCCAGGGTCGTTGTGTATCCTATGTTATTTGGTGGGTTTATGTTTGTGTAAGTTGAGTTAACATCGGCTAATATAAATATTCCTTAGTTTTTTTTGATATTTTTCTCTGTGGAGGATGGTTTGCATGGTTAGTCTGGAAACACCTGTATGTAATTTTGGTAAGGCGGCGATTGATTTTGAATTGCCGGGTACTGATGGCAAGATATGGACCCTGGATGACTGTAAGGGTGAAAAGGGTCTGTTAGTGATGTTTATCTGTAATCATTGCCCCTATGTTAAGGCGATACATGAACGTCTGGTGCGTGATACGCGAGCCTTGATGGATGAGGGGATTAATAGTGTAGCAATTATGTCAAATGATCCGGTGGATTATGCCGAGGATGGTTTTGATAATATGAAAATCGTTGCTGAGCAATGGGGCTTTCCTTTTCCTTATTTGTTCGATGAGACTCAGTCAGTAGCTAAGGCCTATGGTGCGGTATGTACACCGGATTTCTTTGGTTATAACGCCGAGCTTGAGCTACAGTACCGAGGTCGCCTGGATGCCAGTCGTAAAGAGACCGCCGCCGCTGATGTGAGGCGTGATTTGTATGAGTCTATGCTAGAGGTGGCGCGTAGCGGCAAAGGACCTGCGGAGCAGATCCCGAGCATGGGTTGTTCTATCAAGTGGAAATCGAATGGGGTGGTTGGTGCGTAATACGCACCCTACCGGTGTGATACGTGTCATTGTTTGTTTTGACGTTGGTAGGGTGCGCACTGCGCACCATTTGTTTGACGTTTAATATTTAAACTGTGAAACCAACTGCTGTAACTCAGTTGCCAGTTGCGCCAGATTGTCACTGGCATTTGCCAGTTGATTAGAGGCCTGGGCATTTTCCTCGGCAACGTTGCTGATATTAACAATGTTGCGATTAATCTCTTCAGAGACGGCACTCTGTTCCTCGGAGGCGGTGGCAATCTGAAAATTCATATTACTGATAGTGGTAATAGACTCGGTGATTTCATTGAGCGAATTACCGGCATTGGAGGCACTTTCAACACTGGTGTGTGCCTTTTCCTGCCCCTGGGTTATGGCTGTCACAGCGGCTTGTGCTTGCGCCTGCAGGCTTGATATCATAGCCTCAATCTCGGTGGTTGATTCCTGGGTACGGCTGGCGAGGGTGCGTACCTCATCCGCCACTACGGCGAATCCACGCCCTTGTTCACCTGCACGGGCGGCCTCAATGGCGGCATTCAGTGCCAACAGATTGGTTTGTTCAGCAATACCCTTGATGACATCCAATACCGAGCCAATGGAATCGGCATCCTGAGATAACTTATTGATAACATTGGATCCTGTTTCAATCTCACCCGCCAGGGCGTTGATCGATGAGATGGTTTCGGTCACCACCTGTTGACCTGAGCGGGCATTCTGATCAGCCTGTTGCGCGGCATCTGCGGCTTGATTGGCGTTGGTGGCAACCTCTTGTACGGTGGCTGTCATTTCGGTAATGGCAGTAGCGACCTGCTCGGTCTGTTCTTGTTGCTGTTGTGATCCGACCTGGGTTTGATCAACAATATTGGAGACATCGCTGACCACGGATGATAAGTTGCCAACCCCTCCTGCCAGTTGTGAGACCAGTGCTTGTACCTTGCTGGCAAAGCTGTTGAAACCTTTTGCCAGCATGGCCATTTCTGATGTTCCTCGGTCATCCAGGCGGTGGGTCAGATCGCCTTCGCCTTCTGCCAGGTCTTTCATGGCGTTAACGGCGTTATTTATGGGTGCAATAATGATCTTTGCCATGAAAAATGCAACCAGAAGGCCGGCCAGTATGCCAAAGGTCGTACCCGATATAACCTTGGTGCTGGCATCAGAGGCTTGTTCCTGAAGGGCATTACTGGTGCTGGTAATGACGGATTTTAACTGGTCAACAAGGGTGTTAAGATTGATTTCAATCGTGTCTTCCAGTTGGCCGATCTCGTGCTTTACCAGCCAGGCATCTGTGCGGTAGCGGTCTGATCCGTGAACATCGGTTATTTCAGTGAGAAGTTTCTTATAGGTAGCATAGATTACCACCAGTCTTTCCATGTTTTCCTCCTGCTCGAAGGTATATAAGTCACTATTGGCGGTTATTATATTAATTTTACGGGCGATAACCTCGTGTATGGTTACCAGATTACGTACATTAATGTTCGAACGAAATGCTAGAAAGTTTCTTACCTCACTGAATAATTGTGAGATATAGAATCGAAGATCGTAGATGGTATGCCTTAATTCATTTCTGGAACCATCGGCATTGTCCTCGTCATAATCGGACTCGATCATTTGTGCCACTAACCCTTGAATCTCCTGGGCGATGGGACTGGCCCTTTCGGTAGCAATTTTTAGTGCCGGTATATTTTTCACATTGTCGTTGACCAGATCAACCATTTGCACCCGGTAAGCGGATAGTTTATCCAGGTCATTGCTGATGCCCGCTACCTGCGACTGATAGCTCTTGTTTTCAGTGACAAAACCAAATTGAGCGAGTTGATTGATGAGTTGGAGGGTTGTGTCCAGGTGCGATAGATAGCGATCTTTATAAGAATCTTCTTTGGTTAGCAGGTAAAAGCCTAATCCGTTACTGGCGGCCTCAATTTCACTTTCCAGGTGTTGTGCCGTGAGCACAACGGGTTGGATCTTTTCAGTGACCTCGCTGATGCCATCATTGAGTTGATTAAGGCGGTTTACTGTGTACAGGGAGATGAATAATAATATTGCCAGGATGAGAAGGAAGCCCATCCAGAGTTGGTTTCTAATGGACATGTTACGAAATAGATCAGTCATTGAGAAGTTCCTTAAAAGCTTTCAGTAGTGAACTTGTTGTTAAGTATGGTCTCTATAATTTATTGGTCAATGGAGCCTTTGTCGGCTCATCTTTGCGTAACATTACATAAACAGGGGAATATTTGCTATATTTTTTTAATGATTCAAATCTTTTTTGAGGTTTTAACGTATTGAATTTGGTAGGAATGGGTTCTATTCTTAATCGTAGAGGAGACCATTATGATGAATATGATGAAATTTATATTGGCGGTTTGTGTGATTGCCCCTGGTATCTTGTTGGCAGATCCCCCTTTGGTGTCACCGATTGTCTATATCCCCTTGGGGTTGGCCAATCAAGTGGTTGCTGTGGATGCCCCCAAGAATACGCAGGTACCCCGCGATGGGCGTTATGCTTCTGGCAGTGATTTGTTTGTAAGCAGCAAAAAAGATGATAGTCTGGTGGTGATTGATACTCAAACAGGTGTTAAGCGGAGAGTGAGTCTATCTCCCGCACCGGAAAACCTGAATGCCATTCGTGGTACAGCTAAGGTCTATATGTCCGATCGTAAGGAACCTATTGTATGGGAGGTTGATCAAAAAGATTCCAGGCCGCTGGAAACGATACCTTTACCTGCAGGTGACGGTCATCAGACGGCGGTTGTTGAGTGAAGATATTTTGTCTGAATATTTTAAGGAGAAATTATGGATTACAGAAAGGTGACAGCGATTATCCAGCCCTCGAAGCTGGAGGCGGTTGAGATAAGACTTAAGCAAATTAGCGTGCCGGGTGTCAGTGTGACCAAGGTGAAGGGCTATGGCCAGGTGCCTAATTTCTTTGAGAGCGACTGGACTTCGGCGCAGGCGCGTATTGAGATATTTATTGCGGCTAACAAAGTTGATGAGGTTGTTCAGGCGATTATGGAGGTGGCTTATACCGGGATAAAAGGCGATGGTATTATTGCTGTTTTACCAGTTGAGTCGTTGTATCATATTCGTTCCGGACAGCTGTTTGATGCCGATTGAGGGGCTTGTTTGTGACGATTTTGGATAAAAAACAGATGGAAGACCTGGTGTGTCACATGGTGGTTGATGACGATAGCCATGCCATAGAGTATAAAGGTCATGCCTATGCCTTTTGTTCGCGCCAGTGCCGGGATCGTTTTGAGGCCAATCCTCTTTTATATGTGGGTGGATATAATGATTCCTCACTTGAGCACGCCGGGCATGCGACTCTTAAAAAGAGAGTATTAAAACTGAAGGCTGCCTTAAGTGTAGATCAGTCGGCTGTTATTGTGGCGGCGCTGGAAGCGATGATGGGGATTGAGGCAGTTGTGGTTGAAACCGATCGTATCGTGATTACCTACGATTTGTTACAGGCAACGGTTGAACAGATTGAGGCAACGATAGAAAACAGCGGAGAGACGCTGGGTGGTGGTCTGGCTGCCGAGCTAAAGCGAGCATTTATCCATTATATTGAGGAGACTGAGCTGGATAATCTCGAACAACAGCAGGCCTCTGCCAAACCCGGTTGCCATTAGATTCATTATCGGACAGACCGGGGAGGTACGTTCTACCTTAAATCAATTGAATTATCTAATGCCCCCATTAGCCAGTATAATCGATAAGATGACTAATAATGACTTGATTTAGCCCCTGTCAGCCCCGTTTTCCGGTGTTTTTTTGGTCTTTTGGCGGTGATGCCATTATTTCTGAGTGGCTTTGTTTAGAGAGCCTGTTTCAGGGGTTAGATGTTTTTTCGGTTGCTGAATGTGTCCAAGTAAGCGAAAATGCTGTGCTCTGTGTGTTTCCAACATAGACACATGAGGAATCTTGATGCTGGGTTTTATATCCGGTAGCGGTATTTTTTACTGAATGATTAGCCTGCAATGATGGCTAATGGTTTATGTGATTATTTATATTTTCAATATTGTAGGAGGAAGCGATGTCATCGCGTAAAGAACTAGCTAATGCAGTCCGTGCTCTGAGTATGGATGCAGTACAGAAGGCCAATTCAGGTCACCCGGGCGCACCTATGGGCATGGCGGATATCGCTGAGGTTTTGTGGAATGGTTATATGAATCATAACCCGACCAACCCGAACTGGTCTAACCGTGATCGCTTTATCCTGTCAAATGGTCATGGCTCAATGCTGATCTATTCACTGTTGCATTTAACCGGTTACGATCTGAGTATTGATGATCTGAAAAACTTCCGTCAGTTACATTCAAAAACACCAGGGCATCCTGAATACGGTTATGCACCGGGTGTTGAGACGACAACCGGGCCCTTAGGTCAAGGTATTACTAATGGTGTCGGCATGGCGATTGCTGAAAAGGCATTAGCCGGTCACTTCAACCAGAAGGGTCACGATATCGTTGATCATAATACCTATGTCTTTATGGGTGATGGTTGTTTGATGGAAGGTATCTCGCATGAGGCTTGTTCCCTTGCCGGTACTCTCGGGTTGGGTAAGCTGATTGCCTTCTGGGATGATAATGGTATCTCGATTGATGGTAATGTTGAAGGCTGGTTTACTGATGACACCCCTAAACGTTTTGACTCTTACGGCTGGCATGTGATTGCCGATGTTGATGGGCATGATGCTGAATCACTCGTCAAGGCGATTGATGCCGCTAAGGCAATGACCGACAAGCCTACGCTGATTTGTTGTAAGACCACGATTGGCTTTGGCTCGCCTAATAAGGCCGGTTCACATGCCTGCCATGGTGCGCCACTGGGTGAAGAAGAAATTAATCTGACCAAGGCCGCTTTAGGTTGGGATCATGCGGCATTTGAAGTGCCTGCCGATGTCTACGCCGGTTGGGATGCAAAGGAAAAGGGTGCGACTACCGAGGCGGCATGGAATGACAAGTTTGCTGCCTATAAGTCAGCGCATCCTGAGCTGGCTGCTGAATATGAGCGTCGCATAGCCGGTGATCTGCCTGCCGACTGGGCAGAGAAATCAGCGGCTTATATTGCCTCTGTCAATGCCGATGCCAAGAGCCCTGCCACACGTCAGGCATCATTGGCGGCTATCGAAGCCTATTCACCCATGGTTCCCGAGATGTTTGGTGGTTCTGCTGATCTGGGTTGTTCAAATCTGACCGAATGGTCAGGTTACAAGCCAATGATTAATAATGACGATGCCAACTATCTGAATTATGGTGTGCGTGAGTTTGCTATGTCTGCCATTATGAATGGCATGACCTTGCACGGTGGTTTGATTCCCTTTGGCGCCACCTTCCTGATGTTCTCGGAATATGCACGTAATGCCTTGCGTATGGCGGCCTTGATGAAGATTCAAAGCATCTTTGTTTACTCCCATGACTCTATCGGTCTGGGTGAAGATGGCCCGACTCATCAGCCTGTTGAACAAATCCCTACTCTGCGCATGATTCCTAATATGGCGGTATGGCGGCCCTGTGATGCGGTTGAATCAGCGGTCTGTTGGGCGCAGGCTATTGAACGTAAGGATGGTCCTTCTACACTGATCTTCTCGCGTCAGGGTCTGCCGCATAATGAACGTACGGATGCCCAGATTGCTGATATTGCCAAGGGTGGTTATATTCTGAAAGATTGTGAAGGTACACCGGATGCCATCATTATTGGTACCGGTTCCGAGATTGCTTTGGCAACCGGTGCGGCTGAGGCCATGTCAGGTAAGAAGATTCGTGTGGTTTCCATGCCATCAACGAATTTATTTGATGCCCAGGATGATGCCTATCGCTCCTCTGTATTGATTAAGGGTGTTCCAACGGTTGCTGTTGAAGCCGCTGTTCCTGATGCCTGGTACAAGTATGCTGATGCAGTAGTGGGTATCAATCACTTCGGTGAATCTGCCCCGGCTGGCCAGCTATTTAAGGAATTTGGTTTTACTGTAGAGAATGTGGTTAAGACAGTAGAAGGCATACTGTAAAAGTCTACAAATAATTTATTTTAAGATAATATTTTAGGAGAAAGAACAATGACAATTAAAGTCGGTATTAATGGTTTCGGTCGTATCGGGCGCATGGCTTTCCGTGCGATTGCCAAAGATTTTTCAGACATCGAAGTAGTTGGTATTAATGACCTGCTGGATGCGGATTACCTGGCTTACATGTTGAAATATGATTCAGTACACGGTAATTTTGACGGTGATGTTGCTGTTGATGGTGGTAACCTTATTGTGAATGGTAAAACTATCCGTCTGACGGCTGAGCGTGATCCTGCTGATCTGAAGTGGAGCGACATCGGTGCTGATCTGGTGATTGAATGTACCGGTTTCTTCCTTACCGAAGAGACTTGTCAGAAGCACATTGATGCCGGTGCCAAGAAGGTTGTGATGTCTGCACCGTCTAAGGATGGTACACCCATGTTTGTGCATGGTGTTAACCATGACACCTACACCGGTCAGGCGATTATCTCTGCTGCCTCTTGTACCACTAACTGTCTGGCACCTGTTGCCAAGATCCTGAATGATACCTGGGGTATCAAACGTGGTCTGATGACAACGGTTCATGCGGCAACAGCAACACAGAAGACGGTTGATGGCCCCTCCATGAAGGACTGGCGTGGTGGTCGTGGTATTCTGGAAAATATCATTCCATCTTCAACCGGTGCTGCCAAGGCTGTGGGTGTGGTTCTGCCTGAGTTGAATGGTAAGCTGACCGGTATGGCGTTCCGCGTACCAACCTCAGACGTATCGGTTGTTGATCTGACGATTGAGCTGGAGAAAGAAGCCTCTTATGAAGAAATCTGTGCGGCTATGAAGGCGGCATCTGAGTCGGGTCCAATGAGTGAAACCCTGGGTTACACCGACGAGAAGGTGGTTTCTACCGACTTCCGTGGTTGTGGTAAATCTTCTATCTTTGATTCCGGTGCGGGTATTGCGCTTGACGGTACCTTCGTGAAGGTCGTTTCATGGTATGACAATGAGTATGGTTATACTTGCAACATGCTACGTTTTGTAGAGCATGTGTCTAAATAGGATGAGTGGATCTTTGCGCCCATAGCGGCGTTGCGGAAGTGATTTGAGTGCTCACGTACTAGTTGTACGCTCCGCGCTCAAATGACTTCCGCGCCTTGCTCTGAACGCAAATCTCTCACTCAGAGTGAACCAGAGTTTAAGAAAAATTCTGATTTACTGATCTTTAACTGACCCGAAATGGTTCGGGTCAGTTAATTATTAAAGGTGTTTGTTAAGCCCTGATGGGGTTTACCAAACAGTTTTGAAAAAATATAATTTAGGAGTTACATCATGGCTTTTATCAAGCTGACGGATCTGGATCTGGCGGGTAAGCGTGTTTTGATCCGTGCGGATATGAATGTCCCTGTTAAGGATGGCAAGGTAACATCGGATGCGCGTATTACCGCATCAATGCCCAGCATTGAACACTGCATGAAGGCAGGTGCCTCGGTGATGGTGATGTCACATCGTGGTCGTCCTGAAGAGGGTGTGGTGGATGAGGCTAACTCCATGCAGCCGATTGCGGATGTGATGTCTGCCAAGTTGGGTAAGACGGTACCATTGATTAAGGGTTATCTGGATAATGCCCCTGAGGTTGCTTCGGGTGATGTCGTGCTGCTGGAAAATGTACGCTTTAATGCCGGTGAGAAAAAGGATGATGAGGCACTGGCAAAACAATATGCCAGTCTATGTGATGTCTATGTGATGGATGCCTTTGGTACCTCACATCGTGCCCAGGCTTCGACGCATGGTGCGGGTGTGTTTGCACCAATAGCCTGTGCCGGTATCCTGCTGAGTGGTGAACTGGATGCACTGAATAGTGCCTTGGCTAATCCTGCTCGTCCAATGGTGGCGATTGTGGGTGGCTCCAAGGTGTCAACCAAGTTGACCGTGCTCGAAGCATTGTCCGAGAAGGTTGATCAATTAGTAGTGGGTGGCGGTATCGCCAATACCTTCCTCAAGGCAATGGGTAACAATGTGGGCAAGTCGCTGTGTGAAGATGATTTAGTGGATACCGCTAAAGCCCTGGTTAAAAAGATGGATGCACGCGGTGCCTCAATCCCCATTGCCGTTGATATTGTTTGTGGTAAGCAGTTTGATGAGAATGAACCGGCTGTATTGAAGGCTGCGGGCGATGCTTCTGATGATGATATGATTTTTGATATTGGGCCAAAATCCGCACAAGAGCTGGCTGATATTATCAGTAAGGCAGGCACTATTATCTGGAACGGCCCGGTGGGCGTATTTGAGTTTGATCAGTTTGGTGAGGGGACTAAAACAGTGGCAATGGCGATTGCCAATGCCGATGGTTTTTCTCTTGCCGGTGGTGGTGATACCATTGCTGCCATTCAAAAATATGATATCTATGATAAGGTGTCTTATATCTCGACAGCCGGTGGCGCCTTTCTCGAATTCCTTGAAGGCAAGACCTTACCCGCTGTCGCCATGCTGGAAAAACGAGCTGCTGAGGCTTCCTGATTGATATTTTTTCACACTAACCGAGAGTGAGTAGGCAATGTCCATGATGAAACGAACCAAGATTGTTGCCACTTTGGGGCCAGCTACCGATGACCCCAAGGTTCTGGATGACCTTATTCAGGCGGGTGTAGATGTCGTACGCGTGAATTTTTCACATGGTAGTGCTGAGGATCATATCAGGCGTGCCGAGACGGTGCGTAATCGTGCGCGTGCGCATGGTCGCCAGGTCGGTGTGTTGGCTGATTTGCAAGGTCCCAAGATTCGCATTGAACGTTTTATTGACGGCAAAATCACATTGAACGATGGTGATCAATTTGTGCTGGATGCGGCACTATCCTCCACCGAGGGCACCCAGGAACGGGTGGGTATCATGTATAAGGCGTTAACCGATGATGTCCGCCGTGGTGACACCTTGTTACTGGATGATGGTGCCATTGTACTGTGGGTGGATGAGGTTATTGATCAGGAGATTCGCTGCCGTGTTGTAGTGGGTGGTGAGCTCTCGAATAACAAGGGCATTAACCGCCAGGGTGGTGGTCTTTCTGCTGGAGCGATTACCGATAAGGATCGGGCTGATATCAAGATTGCTGCCGATATGCAGGCGGATTACATCGCCGTTTCCTTCCCGCGTAATGCTGAAGATATTCATGAGGCGCGTCGTTTATTGCGTGCCGCAGGTGGTCACGGTGGTATTGTTGCCAAGATTGAACGTGCCGAGGCACTCGATGAGCTGGAAGCGATTATTGAGGCGACGGATGTCGTGATGATTGCACGTGGTGATTTGGGTGTAGAGATTGGTGATGCTGAGTTACCCGCTGTACAAAAGCGTATTATCAAGATGTCGCGTGCCCAGGATCGTGTGGCAATTACGGCAACCCAGATGATGCAGTCGATGGTTGATAGCCCGATACCAACACGCGCCGAGGTGTTTGATGTTGCCAATGCGGTAATTGACGGCACTGATGCAGTGATGTTATCGGCTGAGACAGCCACCGGTAAATACCCGGTCAAGGCGGTTGAGGCGATGGTGCGTATCTGTCGTGAGGCTGAATTACAGCGTGGTACGCTGGCGGTTGATCGTCGTACCTATGCCGAGTTCAAGAGTATTGATGAGGCTATTGCCAAGGCCGCGATGTATACCGCTAATCAGTTGAATGTAAAGGCGATTGCCACCTTGACAGAATCAGGTTCAACCCCCTTGTGGATGTCACGTGTGAGTTCAGGTATTCCGATCTATGCCCTGACACGGCATGTGGAGACGCGTAGAAAGGTGACCATGTATCGCGGTGTTTATCCGGTGAGTTTTGATGTGACAACAACGGATCATGCGGAGATTAACCAGGAGGCGATTGATGAGCTGGTGCGTCGTGGCGCGGTGCGTGACGGTGATCGGGTTATCCTTACCAAGGGTGATCTCAGTGGTGTAGAGGGTGGTACCAATGCGATGAAGATCATCTGTGTTGGTGGTCTGTGCAAGACCTGAGTAATAACAATTGAATTAGTA
The DNA here is from genome assembly GCA_013151035.1 of Gammaproteobacteria bacterium. Taxonomy (NCBI): domain Bacteria; kingdom Pseudomonadati; phylum Pseudomonadota; class Gammaproteobacteria; species Gammaproteobacteria bacterium. The sequence continues at coordinate 18,744 of JAADJB010000001.1, read as the reverse complement.
AGCATATTCTATGTCTGTTATGGCGTAGAGTAGTATAAATATTTTAAGAATAGACATTTTAGGAGAGCATAATGGCATTAGTTTCACTTCGACAATTACTGGATCATGCTGCAGAACATAGCTATGGTTTACCTGCATTTAATGTAAACAATATGGAGCAGGTGCATGCCATCATGCGTGCTGCATCCGAGACCGATAGCCCGGTTATCATGCAGGGTTCTGCGGGTGCCCGTGGTTATGCTGGCGAACCCTTCCTGCGTCACCTGATTCTGGCGGCGATTGAGACCTATCCGAATATTCCGATCTGTATGCATCAGGATCATGGTGCTTCACCGGATGTTTGTCTGCGTTCACTACAAAGTGGCTTCTCCTCAGTTATGATGGATGGCTCGCTGGAGGCTGATGCCAAGACCCCTTCTTCCTTTGAATATAACGTCAATGTGACGCGTCAGGTGGTTGAGATGGCGCATGCGGGTGGTGTATCAGTTGAAGGTGAGTTAGGTTGCTTGGGTTCACTGGAAACCGGTGAGATGGGTGAGGAAGATGGCCATGGTGCCGAAGGCAAGCTGGATCTGGATCTGTTGTTGACTGACCCGGATGAAGCCGCTGACTTTGTTAAGAAGACCGGCGTTGATGCCCTCGCGATTGCGATTGGTACCTCTCATGGTGCCTACAAGTTCACCAAGGAGCCAACGGGTGAAATCCTGCGTATTGACCGTATCAAGGAGATTCATGCGCGTATCCCGAACACTCATTTGGTGATGCATGGTTCATCCTCTGTGCCGCAGGAATGGCTGAAGGTGATTAATGATTTCGGTGGTGATATGGGGCAGACCTATGGTGTACCTGTTGGAGAGATCGTTGAAGGCATTAAGAATGGTGTGCGTAAGGTGAATATTGATACCGATCTGCGTATGGCATCAACCGGTTCTGTGCGCCGTCATCTGGAACAGAACAAGTCCAACTTTGATCCACGCAAGTTCCTCAAGGAAGCCACTAACGGTATGACAGAGATCTGTAAGAATCGTTATGAGTCCTTTGGTTGTGCCGGTATGGGCAGCAAGATCAAGGTAATCTCTTTAGAGGCCATGTTTGAGCGTTATGCCTCGGGTGAGTTGGATCCAACCATTAAGTAGACGGTACAAAAAAATGGTGCGCAATGCGCACCCTACGGTGGATATTTGGTAGGGTGCGTACTACGCACCAATAAATAAGGGGGGAGGGCATTAGCTCTCCCCCCTTTTTTATTTATCTATTCAAAAAATGAATTAATATTGACCAATAAGGCTGTATTGGTCTAATATAACCTTATTGTATCTATTCTGGTATCTATTCATGCCGACTCTATCAGAGCGTTTAATTCGTTTGTTGAGCGATGCTGCCGTATTTTCATCAACGCAGTTACAGGCTCAGCTTGGGATCAGTCAGCCATCATTATCCAGGTTGGTAGGCAAGGAAGCTTCGAAAATACTGCGAATAGGTCGCGCACGTTCAACACGCTATGCACTATCTCGCTCGATATTTGGTGTGCAGGGTGAAATCCCAGTCTATGCTATTGATGAAAAGGGTCTGCCACAACAGTTGGCAAACCTGCATGGGATAGGATGTGATCAATTCTATATTGAAACAGAGAGCACTAGTTGTTGGTTAAAGGGCTGTGATAATAATGCTATGTATCCCTCATTACCTTATATCTTTGATGATCTTCGTCCGGAAGGGTTTATGGGGCGGCAGATTGCACGCAGTTTTGCTTCGCGTCTGGGATATCCTGCGGATGCCAGATACTGGTCTGTCGATCAGGTCGGTCGTTATTTAATGCAGGAAGGTTATGACTTGCCCGGGCATCTTATTTTAGGTGATTCAGCGTTACATGCCTTTCAGCATCGGTCGCTGGATGTGGTCGATGATCGTGAATCTGAGTACCCGGATCGTGCAAATGCAATCTTGAGCCAGTGGCAAGGTGGCTCATCTGCGGGTGGGGAACATCAGAAGTTTACAGTTTATACGCGTGATAAAGGTCATGCCATTGTTAAGTATTCTCCCGCCGGTGATTCGCCTGAGGCACGTCGTTGGCAGGATTTGTTGATTTGTGAATATCATGCGCTGAGTGCTATGCAGCAAGCAGGCAGGGCCACTGCCAATACGCAGTTATTTCAATTTTCCGGACGTGTATTTCTTGAGAGTCAGCGTTTTGATCGTGTTGGTGCATCGGGGCGAATGCCGATGATTTCACTGTTGGCCATTGATGCTGAATTTGTTGGCCTGGCACAGGGATGGTCGAAGGTAATGCATCAAATGTATCAGAAAAAATTGATCAGTTTAGATGATGAACATGATTGTATCTGGAATGAATTGTATGGACACTGGATTGGTAATACGGATATGCATCTTGGTAACCTGAGTCTGGCGCCAGGTAATACCGGTTTTAAATTACTCCCAGCCTACGATATGTTGCCAATGATCTATGCACCGGTACGTGGTGAGATTATTGAACGTAATTTTATTTTGCCAGTCAGGCCAATGCAGCATTTAGCACTGTGGCAATCATCGGGTGAGGTTGCTAGTGGGTTTTGGGAGTGCATCGCGGAGGATCAAAGGGTATCTGATCCTTTCAGGCGCATTGCAGAGAAGAATGCAGCAAGGATTCGGTTGAATAGCAGGTAATTAACAATGGTGCGCAATGCACACCCTACCGGTAGGGTGCGTACCACGCAGCAATAAAAAAGGGGGAAGAGCGTTAGCTCTTCCCCCTTATTTTGTCTCTGGCTTGCTATTTTCCGGCAATATCTTCCAGCTGTTTGGCACGGATGATCTGTCCATCCAGTCCCGCCTGCTTAACATTGCCGCCATAGGCAACACTCATTAGCTGGCTGTAATAGACCACTGGGATATCAAACTTGGTGCCATACTTCTGGTTGATCTGACCCTGATAGACTTCGACGTTTAACTGACAAACCGGGCAGGGTGTTGCAATCATATCAGCGCCATTATCATAGGCGGATTCAATAATACCCTTGATCAGCTCCTGGCTCTTTTCAGGCTCGGAGAAGGCTAAGGCACCACCACAACAGGATACCTTCTTCTCGTAGTCGCCACAGGCCTCAGCACCCATAGTCTCGATCATCTTGTCCAGGTATTTAGGGTTCTCAAAGGATTCACCATCAATACCAAAGGGACGATTGGTCTGACAACCGACATAGCCGGCGATCTTGATGCCTTCCAGTGGTTTCTTGACCGGTGCGCCCAGGCCGTCAAAACCGAAGTCTTCGATCAATACCTCAACCATGTGACGTACATTCTGGTTTGCCTTAACGCTTAGACCGGCCTCGGCCAATATCTGGTTGGTCTCGGTCATCAGTCCATCGTCCTGATGCAGGCGCTCCTGCGTCTCCTTGGTAGCGAGCCAGCAGGCAGCACAGGTGGCTACAATGTCTTGTGTCGGATTGGCCTGTTCACTCAATGCCAGGTTACGGGCAGACAATGCCATACGCGGGAGTTCACCACCACCGGCATAACCGATGGATGCCGAACAACAGTTCCAGTCCGGGATCTCGTTGAGCTGGATATCCAGCGTATCACAGATATTATTGACCGAGGTCTGGTAGTTGGAGGCAGAGGCTGCTTTTTGTGAGGAACAACCCGGGTAATATGAATATTCTTTCTTCGCCATGATGTATTTCCTCAGTTTCCTGCTTGTGCCATCTTGTTGTCTTCGATTTCCTGCGCCTTCTTGAGGATGGCGTGTAAACCGCTCTTGTCTTTACAGCTATGCCCTACGAAGAACTCCATTGGGCTCATGCGTTTGGTCATCATCATGCCCATACCAACATCCTTCATCTTCAGCGAGGTCTTGATACCTTCGGCAAAGCCATTCATGAAATACAGTTGTATGCCCAGACGTAGTTCGTTAACACGACCGGTCTTGGTCAGGTTGTCCCAGAATAACTGGGCAAACTTGGCGGTGGGCTGATTCTTCGGTGCAATGCCGAGCTTCTTGGCATAATGCGCCAGACCATGCATGATATGAGTGATGGGTAACTCACGTGGGCAACGCACGATACAGTTGTAACAGGAGGTACACATCCACATGGAATTGGAACTCAATACCTCGTCACGTTTACCGGCACGAATCATCATGAACAGCTCTTGTGGCGGGTGATCCCAATGGGGCCCCATGGGGCAGGAGCCGGCACATACGCCGCACTGCATACACATGCGTACCCATTCACCTTCTTCAACATTGTCGGCAACTTCCTTGAGGAAGTTGTTGCGATATTTTTCTACTACTGCATTACTCATATTATGCTCCCGTAGGCACGAATTGCTCCGTGTTACCTCCAGCATTGACGTAAGGTATCTTACGTCAGATTATCATCTAAATAACATTAGAACTTGAATGGACTCATGCCGATCTTGTCAATGGTTTCAGCCATCTCGTTAATCAGTCGTGGTGCACGTTCGATATCGGTGATTGCGATCTCGTAGGTCTCGACACGCTCTGTCTCCAGATTCAGTGTCTTCAAGGTCTCATCAATCTTGCCCATACGTTCGTGAGCTAGTTCGGAACCCTTGACGAAGTGACACTGGTAGTCGTCACCCTTCTTGCAACCCATCAGGATAATGCCGTCATAACCACTGTTCAATGCATCGGTGATCCAGATGGTGCTGGTGCTGCCGAGGCAGCGTAGTGGGATCACTCGCGTCCATTGACTGTAATGGTTGCCATTACTGGCGGCCATATCCAGTGCCGGGTAGGCATCGTTTTCACAGGCGAGTACCAGGATACGTGGTTTTTCATCGAACTCATCCGGGATATCAACGGTCTTGATCTGTTGACCAACGGTCTCCACGGAATAGTTCTCAAACGAGATAACACGTACCGGACAGGCACCCATACAGGTACCACAGCGACGACAACGCGCCTCATTGTAGACCGGGTAACCCTTTTCATCTTCGTCGATAGCACCAAACGGGCACTCGACTGTGCAGCGTTTACACTGGGTACAGCCTTCCTTGCGGAAGGTTGGGAAGGATAGATCACCGGAACGTGGATGTGCGGCTCGACCAATTTTGGAATTCTCCAGCGCCTGTATTGCCTTCAGTGTCGCACCGGTTGCATCCTCCATTGCCTGTGCCATGTCCATGGGACGGCGTACAGGGCCGGCGGTGTAGATACCGGTACGACGGGTCTCATAAGGGAAACAGATAAAGTGAGAGTCATTAAAGCCATGCTTCAAGTGAGGCAGATCCTTGCCCTGGCGATAATCCAGGTTAAGAATGGAATCAACGGTCACCTCAGGTGCGGCTTCATCGTCGGTAGCGACGGCGGGTAATGAGATATCAACCCCCGAGTTTGGCAGCAGACCGGTTGCCAGCACCACCAGATCAACCGAGCTATTCACCTCTTCGTTGAGGATCAGATCCTTGAATTTAACCTGTACATCACCACCTGAAACACTGACCTCACTCACTTCACCCTTGGTGAAGGTAATGCCGCGATCCTGACCGCTGCGGTAGAAATCCTCACCACCGGCACCGGGGGTGCGCAGATCGGTATAGATAATATTGGTATCAATCGCTGAGTTCTGATCCTTGAAGTAACTGGCCTGTTTGATCGAGGTCAGACAACAATGACCGGAACAGTAAGGCAGATGGCCTTCTTTCTCACTACGTTGACCGGCACACTGTACAAAAACAACGCTGCTGATTTCTTTGCCATCGGATGGACGCTTGATAGCACCGCCATCGGCAGCCTTAACCAGACGTTCGAGTTCCATCTGATCAATGACGTCAGGACTGTCCTTGTAACTGAATTCAGTCAGTTGATTGGCATCATAAGGTGTGAAGCCGGATGCCATGATGATGGCACCAAAGTTTTCAGTGACAGTAGAGCCGGATTCAACGCTGATATCAGCCGAGAAACGACCCGGCGCACCACTGGTCTTGCTGACGGTGGAGTTTAGATGCACGGTAATATTGTCATCAGACTCGATAGTCGCAATCATTGCGGCAATGCCGGTGTCCTGCGGGCCATCAAACGGGGCACGGGAAGGGATACGCTTGCTGAAATCAGCTGCGGCACCACCTAAGTGGTCACTCTTCTCAATCAGGCTGGACTTGTAACCGGTTTTAGAGGCCTCAATTGCTGCCGTCATGCCGGAGATACCGCCACCAACGATCAGGATGCTGGCGTTACCCTCACTCTCGCCGCTATTGGATGGTGGTGTGGAATACTTCGCCTCAGCACAGCCCATGCGGATGTAGTCATCACCCATTTCCTGCGTGGTTTCGCGGGATTCCTCATTATCAGGGCGCACACGGATCACGCCTTCGCGCAGGTTGGTGCGGATAATGACGACATTCTCGAAGCTAAAGGCCTCAACCTTTGAACGACGCGAACAGGCAGCGATAACAACGCGATTAACACCTTCGTTGTCAATATCACTCTGAATCATGGCAACACCTTCGGCGTTACACAGGAAATCATGCTCTTTAGTAATAGCGGACTTGCCATCGCGTGTTGCGGTGGTGGCAAGTTGTGAACAATCCAGACGTGACTCAATGTCACAGCCCTTACAGATATAGGTTCCGATCTTCATGTCAGACATAACTTAACCCTCTGCCCTGGAGACTTTATTAATGACCTGAATGGCACGAAGTGCACTAGCGGTCGCATTTTGTACGGCACGGTTAACGTCCAGCGCATCGCTTGAACAACCGGCGGCGAAGATACCCTGATCGCTGTCATCGGCATCAATGAAGCCATGCTCGTTGACAGTCACCTGTGTTGGCAGGCTATCCGCTGCAACACTGGGCTCCATGCCAATCGCCAGCACAACGAGGTCATGCGGGTTGCTGTAACGATGGTAGCCTTCGGTGTCGACACCATTTAACACTGGGTTACGGGTATCACGATCCTCGGTGATGTTGGCAACCTTGGACTTGATGAAGGTGACATGCTCATCTTCCTTAACCTTACGATGGAAGTCATCGATACGGTCAATGGCGCGGATATCAATATAGTAGACCGATGCTTTGTAATCCCCTTCCAGCTGTTCAGCCAGATAGGTGGTCTGCTTCAGGGTTGCCATGCAGCAGACGCGTGAACAATGTTTTAGATGGTTACGGTCACGCGAACCGGCGCACTGAATGAAGGCGATATTGCTCGGTGTGGCACCATCGGATGGACGCTGGATCTTGCCGCCGGTTGGGCCCTGTGGGTCTAACATGCGTTCAAATTCCAGGCTGGTGATCACGTTGTCATAACGATCATAGCCATAAGGTTGAATCTTGTTGGCATCATAAGGACGCCAGCCGGTGGCCCAGATGATGGCACCGACATTAAGTGTGGTCTCTGTTGCCTGTTCGTCCAGATCAATGGCACCATATTTACAGGCGGCCTTGGCGGCTTCAGCCTCATCGGTGCCGATAATACGTGAATCCAGTACATAACGTTGTGGATAGGCCATATCAAACGGGAGATAAGCGCCCTTGCGTTTGCTCTTGTCAAAGTCGTAGGCATTATCAAATTCGGTCTCGACCACATCACCACAGGCACCGCAGGCGGTACAGTTGGCATTGACATAACGTGGGCTGGTCTTGATGATGACGCTGTAATTACCGGCGTCGCCTTCAACCGTGCTAACCTCAGCCATGGTCAGGATACGCAGGTTCTTATTCGCCTTTAAGCGGCGTAGATTGATCTCCATGCCACAGGAAGGGATACAAAGCTTGGGGAAATATTTGTAGAGTTGGCTAACTCGGCCACCTAGAGACGGGTTCTTTTCAACCAGTATCACCTGTTTGCCACATTCCGCGGCCTCCAGGGCTGCTGATAGACCGCTAATGCCTCCGCCTACCACCAGAATGGTCTGGTTGGTTGCGATTACCTCAGACATGGTTCTTCCTCCTGTGAATAACAACATGGATAACTGTTATTCAGTTTGTTTAGAGTATGCCCCTGCCGATTCGTTTGAATTGTAACCGGAGCTTGCTCGAGAATTTGGATCGTTTATCAACGACATTTAACGCGTATACAATACAGTATCTATGGTATAGAGGCTAGCGACAATGAGAGGTTTTTTATCGAATCTCCGAATGCTGGGATAGAATAAATGTATAGGTGTGAAAGGTAGAGTGCGTACCACGCACCAAATAATCTATGCTAGAATGCGCCTTTAACCAAGTGATTTACTCAAGTATTAAGGCAAGAGACTCTCACATGACACAGGCACGCGCATTAAAGATTGAAGAAAACATTCTTCGTGAAGAACCTTATTACGAACCTGTCGGTGATGAGATTGCACTGTTTGAAAGTGCCTATCGTAACCAGATTCCATTATTGCTGAAAGGCCCCACAGGTTGTGGCAAGACTCGTTTTATGGAATACATGGCATGGCGGCTGCAACGACCATTGATTACGGTGTCTTGCCATGATGATCTGACCGCTTCGGATCTGGTGGGAAGGTTTTTGGTAACGGCAGGTGAAACTCTCTGGGTCGATGGGCCCTTGGCACGCGCCGTGCGTAATGGTGCCATCTGCTACCTGGATGAAGTGGTAGAGGCGCGCAAGGACACAACAGTCGTTATTCACCCACTGGCGGATGATCGCCGCATGTTACCGATGGAAAAATCCGGTGAGTTACTGGAATCGGGGCCGGAGTTCTGTCTGGCAATATCCTATAACCCAGGCTATCAAAGTATTCTCAAGGATCTCAAACAGAGTACCCGTCAGCGTTTTGTGGCACTGGAGTTCGATTATCCGAGTGCCGAGCTGGAAGCGATGATAGTCAGTAAGGAAACTGGGATAGATCTGGATCAGGCACATCAACTGGTGCGTTTTGCACAAATGACGCGCAATCTCAAAGGTAGCGGTCTGGAAGAAGGCGCAAGTACCCGCCTGTTGGTGCATGCCGCCAAATTAATGGTCGACGGGATTGCCCCGGCAACCGCCTGTCGTGCCTGTATTGCCCAGGCATTAACCGATGATCCCGAGATGCTGGCCGCCGTTAGTGAGTTAAGTGCAGCTGTTTTTTAACTTTCAAGAGCTCTGACCCCTTGAAATAAATAGGAACTATCTATGCCTCGCCCTGCCCAAGCACCACTAACACCTGATATCCTGCATGAACGTATTGCCGTCATCCTGATGTCGGATGTTGAAGCAGATGAGACTATCGATGTGGTCGTTGGTCTGAGTCGTGCACAACAGGAATTTGTCCTGCATTGGGCCGAGGCGACTGCACGCACCAGTTCGGGGCTTGCCTATCAGTTTATTGCCCATGCGAATCGTGCCCTTCAGTGTATGAATGAAGAGGGTGTTGAGTCGTGGCTGGTGCATTGTATGGATGTCTACGACACCTCCGGTCTACATGCGGCGGTATGCGTTATTCAATCACTGGATGAATTCTCCGCGCAACGGGAACGACGTAAAAATGCGCTGGGTCTTGAATCGGTGCGTCAGGTGCTAGAGACCTTTGTCTGTGGACTCGGTGGACGTGCGTTGAAGATTACCGTGGGTGAGACGGTCTACACTGATACCGAGACCATTTTTTTGCCTGAATATATTAGTCATGGCGATAATCGTGCTGAACACTTTGATCATTATAAGGTGTTGGCGGTGCATCAATGGGCGCAGTGCATGTATGGCACCTGGCGCATTGACCTGGAACAGGTCTTACTGGTTTATGCCAATCCTGATCGGGCATTGGCTCTGTTTTATATGTTGGAAACCGTGCGTTTAGATGCTTGCATTGCACGCGATCTACCTGGTATCTATCGACAGATGCAACTCATCAAGGCTGGCTTGCAGCCTGAGTTACAAGTGCCACCACGGGTGTTGGAAAAGCTTGAACATGTTGATGCTTGTGTCGAGTCTGTTGTGGAATTGCTGCATAGTCTGTATGTCAGTGTTACCCCTGTTGTGTTGCCTTATCAAGGAGAGTTATTCCCTGATAAGGTCAAGGCGGTGCGTGATGCCCGTCTGGCGCAGGATTACTCGGGTTTTCGCAAGACGCTGGCGCAGATGGCGGATGAATACCAACAGGCACAGGATGAAGAGGATGTGCTTGCCAATGTGTTACCAACGATTGAATTGCGTACGGTTGAAAGTGAGTCAGGCGAGATGAACCAGGTATTTGAGCTGGAAGGTCAATTGATGGCACCCCCGGATGACGTCAAAGGCACACTGGCATCGATCATGCAAGATCTCGGTATGATCCCGGATGAATATCTGCATGCCGCCGGTGATGGGGGTTATTATGCCGGCGTGATTGAAGAGGAGGCATTGAACCCCGAGGACGTGTGGAAGGGGACCTATCATGAGGAGGGTGCCTTCTTGTATAATGAGTGGGATTTTAATCGTAAATATTATCGCAAGAATTGGGCAGTGTTGCGTGAGCTGGAGGTGCATCCGGTACATGATGGTTTTGTCGCCGACACCTTGAAAAAGTATCACGGTTTGATTGCTGAGTTACGGCGTAGTTTTGAGGCCTTGCGTGGCGAGGATCGCCTGCTTAGAAAACAGCCCTTCGGAGATGATGTCGATATTGATGCGCTGGTTGAGGCGTATGCGGATGTGCGTAGCGGGCTGGAGATGAGTGATCGTTTGTTCACCCGCAAGCGACGGCTGGATCGTAATATTGCAGCACTGATTATGGTCGATATGAGTGGTTCTACCAAGGGCTGGATCAATGATGCCGAACGTGAGGCGCTGGTGTTGTTGTGTGAGTCGCTGGAGTCACTCGGTGATCGCTATGCGATTTATGGTTTCTCCGGGATGACGCGTAAACGCTGTGAAGTCTATCGTATCAAGTCCTTTGATGATGCGTATGATAATGAGGTGCGTGCCCGTATCAGTGGTATTAGTCCGCGTGATTATACTCGTATGGGTGTGGCGATTCGGCATTTCAGTTATTTGTTGAATGAGCAAGAGGCGCGTACGCGTCTGTTGATTACCTTGTCGGATGGTAAGCCGGATGACTATGACGGTTATCGTGGAGCCTATGGTATTGAGGATACGCGACAGGCTCTTATTGAAGCACGACAGGAAGGGATACATCCCTTTTGTATTACTATTGATACCGAGGGTGCTGATTATCTGCCACACATGTACGGCGCGGTGAATTATGCCGTGCTGGATGATGTGCGCAAGTTACCGTTGAAGGTGTCGGAGATTTATCGACGTTTAACCACGGCTTAATGGAATGGTGCGTGGTGCGCACTTTACAGGTAGGGTGCGCACTGCGCACCAAGGTTTTTAAATGAATATGAAGAGCGGTAATTATGACTGGACAGAACGAAAATATTTTTGATATCAACCTGGAAGACTTTGAAGAGCAGGTGATACAACGCTCTCATCAGCAATTGGTGTTACTGGACATGTGGGCTGACTGGTGTCCGCCCTGTATTGTGATTGCGCCAATTCTTGCGCAATTGGTTGAAGAGCATAAGGGGTCTGTAGCATTGGCCAAGATTGAGGTGGACGAGGGTAGGAATATGAAGATTGCCGGTCGTTATCATGCACGCGGTTTCCCTACTATTATTCTGTTTGCCAAGGGTGAAGAAGTGGAGCGTTTCAGTGGTGCCAAACCACTGGGTTTTGTGCGTAATCTGATTGATCAGCATCGTTAAGTTTGCTTGGAACGGGATATAAAAGGTATGGTAAAACAGGAAATTTTAGTTATAGCAACCCAGGGGCGTTCCACCATTGATATTACCTGCAAGGTGCAGGCACTTATTCGTGAATCCGGTATCTCATTGGGGGTATGCAATCTTCTTATTCAGCATACCAGTGCCTCATTAATGTTGTGTGAGAATGCCGACCCCGATGTGCGGCATGATCTGGAGACCTTCATGTCTGATCTGATCCCGGATGGCGATGATCGTTTTCGACATCAGAATGAAGGTATCGATGATATGCCTGCGCATATCCGAACCGTGTTGACTAATCCCGATCTCACCATTCCTGTTAGTGATGGGCAATGTGGTTTGGGTAACTGGCAGAGTATTTATCTGTGGGAACATCGCGCACAGTCAAATAAACGCCAGGTTATGGTGACGATTTATGGTGAATAATCATTACTGTCCCGTTAACTCAAGAGATAGGGATTGTTCTTCTCTAACAGAGACCGATGCCCGCATGGACGCGGGCATCGAGCCTACAGGGATGTATTCACGGCGGGTCTCTGTTAGAAGGAGAGCAATTCCTGTCTCGACCTTACTGGGGCAGCAGTGGTGAGTAATAATAAAAAAACAGGTGGTATGACAACACCGCTATCATCACGCTATCGCCTGGTTGCGGTGATCTTTGTTGTCGCAATGTTGATCTTCGCTATAACGCGAACCCTTCTTGCCTTTATGAGCCCGGTTGATGCGGAGCTTGATTTATCGACGGTGATGGCTGTTTATGCAGGAGGTCTCCTGTATGACATCGCATTCTTTGGCTACGCGCTGATACCCGTTAACCTCTACTTATTGTTATTACCTGAACGCCTGTGGCATTCCTGGGCTAACCGATGGTGGGTGCGTCTTTGTTGTTTCGCTGTGATATACGGTCTGCTTTTTATTGTGGTGGCAGAGATATTATTCTGGCTGGAGTTTCAGGTTCGTTTTAATTTTATCTCGGTTGATTATCTGGTCTACCGACGAGAGGTGACCAATAATATCCTGGAGTCCTATCCGGTCTTTACCATCCTGTTTGTGCTGTTGTTTATTACGGCTGGAATCTATCGACTAGCAATGCCGTTTATCGAACAGGGACTGGAGCAATATGAGTCCCTGCGTCGGCGCAGTGTTTTTGCCTTGATACTCTGGTTGTTGCCACTGGTGAGTTATGTCTTGCTGGATTCTAATTTAAGGGATATCCCGAATAACCATTATCAGAAGGAGTTGTTGTCCAATGGGCCCTACCAGTTTTTTGCTGCCTTTCGAAATAATGAGCTGGAGTATTCCGGGTTTTATTTTACTTTGGATGATCAGCAGGCATCAATGATCTTGCGTAAGGAGGTGCTGGAGGCCAACGCTCATTACAGTGATAATGAATTATTCAGTATCCGTCGCCAGATCAAAAATGATAAGGCTGTTGGGGATCGACTGAATATTATGCTGGTGATGATAGAAAGTCTGAATGCCAATGCCTTGACCCACTTTGGTGGTAAACGAAGGCTCACGCCTTATCTTGATGGCTTGCTACAAAAGAGTCTGTCTTTTGATCGTTTTTATGCTGTCGGTACACGGACTACGCGCGGACTTGAGGCGGTTACCCTGTCGATACCACCGACACCCGGTCGTTCTATTGTTAAGCGTCTAGGACGAGAGTCTGATATGTGGTCGTTGGGTAATGTCCTTGCTGCACAGGGTTATGATGTTGCTTTTCATTATGGCGGTTTTGGTTATTTTGATAATATGAATGCCTTTTTTAGCGGTAATGGTTATCGTATTGTGGACCGATCCAGTGTGCCGGATGAGATGATTGGTTTTGCTAATGCCTGGGGAATGTCTGATGAATACCTCTACACAGCAGCACTGGCATCAGCTGATGAGGCCTTTGTACAAGGGAAGCCCTTTTTTTATCACATTATGACAACCTCTAATCATCGACCCTATACCTATCCGAGTGGTCGTATTGATATTCCTTCGGGTAGTGGTCGTCATGGTGCCATCAAGTACACCGACTGGGCGATTGGTGATTTTATCGAACGGGCACGCAGTAAGCCCTGGTTTGATAGTACCCTGTTTGTCTTTATGTCCGATCATACCGCAGGTAGTGCGGGCAAGATGGCGTTACCTGTCAGAAAGTATCATATTCCTTTTTTCATCTATAGCCCGCGTTATATAAAGGCGCAGCATGTTGACAAGATTGCCAGCCAGATTGATGTGGCACCGACTTTGTTGGCGCTGTTGGGAGTGGACTACACCTCTAATTTCTTTGGCAAGGATATCTTGTCCATGAGAGCGGAGGATGAACGCGCCCTTATAGGTAATTATCAGCACCTGGGCTTATATACAAAAGGTTTATTATCGATAATTAGTCCAAAGAAAATTCTTAGTCAACAGATAAAACCTGAGGATAAGGAATCTCTGGTTATTGCTGCTGATAAGGATGATATCTCTATGCAACGTGCGCTAGCTTATTATCAGGGGGGTAGTTATATTTATGGTCATCATTTGAATCAATGGGTGGCGCCATCGAATATTAAGGGAGTGGCTGATCCGCATGACTGAAAAACGTAGAGGTCTTTCCCGTATTTTGTATGCGGCATTATATTCTGTGCAGGGTCTAAAGGCGGCATGGCAATCCGAGGCCGCATTTCGACAGGAACTGATAGCTTGTGCAATTTTATTGCCGCTGGTTTTTATGTGGTCTGACAATGGGGTGGAGCGTGCATTGTTGATCGGGAGTCTGTTCCTGGTGCTGATTGTGGAGCTGCTTAATTCAGCAATAGAGAGTGTGGTGGATCGTATTGGCAGTGAACAACATGAACTGTCCGGTCGCGCCAAGGATATCGCTTCAGCTGCGGTATTGATTGCACTGATACAGGTGCCGGTGGTTTGGTGGTTGATATTGTTTTGATTAGAGGTTCATTGAGTTCTTTAATCAAAATGGATATGAATCTCTTCCACATCCTTCATTAGCTGAATCGCCTTTTCGAGATCAATCTCATCATTGTTATTCTCTTCCTGCTCAAGCAGGGTCTGCCATAATTCTTCTTGTTCCATTAGCGTGTAGCTGCCATCTTCCCGGTGCACCGATGCCGCCCAGGGGACAAATTTAGTTAACGGGAAAAGTTGCCCCTGTTGTGGTGATATGTCAATATTCAGGCCGGATATCAAAACTACATTTTTATTTTTGTAGGCATGTTCCTTGATGATGCTGCGGAAACTGCGTTCAAACTCAATGCGGGTGTTGATGCAGGCAGCAGCCAACATCGGGTTGGCTGAACAGATAATGACAGGCATCTGGCTGAGAAGGTTTATTTCCAGATGGTCACGACCTTCCTTATCATACTGCATCTCTTTTTTGAAACTGAATAATTCAGGACTCAGTTGATCCATGATGGGTGTCTTGTGTTGTTCCTGCCAACTGTCTATATTCATTTTATGAACAAATTCGGGGGTGGCAAGATAACCTTTTGCTGTGCTCCAGCTTTGTGTGCAACGGGGATAACCGTATTCATCATATTGAATAATCTTGTCTTGGTATAATTCGAGTCCGGCTGCTTTTTGTTTTTCTATCAGCTGATTATCGATGATGACATGGTATTGTCCCTCTTTCTTGTGCAGAAAAATATTGTTGCGGGCAAATTCGTATTCTTCCAAATACCAGTTGAGTACGCTCTCAATCTTGCCACAATTAGTGCTGATATCATTATTGGCAGTCTGTAATCGACGATAGTCACCAAAGGTTCGGGTCTGTGGATCATAGCCGACATGGCTGGCCTGGATGATAACAGCATCTTTGCCGTGTGTGGCATGAGGACCATGTCGGTCAGTTGCGACAATACCACCAACGTGGCCATGATTAAAAGGGAAGGCACCAAAGTGTTTGGCAATCAGGATGATGGGATAGCCCTGGCTTTCATCCGAACAGAATGCACGTGAGGGGATGATCTTGCCGGGAGTTAGCCCCAGTGTCTTGCAAAAATTATAAAAACGAGGAATGAAGCTGCTATAACGCAACATATGATTCTCGATCTTGAAGTCTCTTAGGTCTTGCTGGATGGCTTGTCGGTTAATGACTGCGCCCTCCCTAAGTGGGTTCCGGTCCCAGGATAAATTGCTGTGGGATAAAGCCATGATCCTCCAGAGTATCCGCCAGTTCCTCCCAGCCGGAGTCCGGGTATTCTTCTTCAACCTTGGCAATCAGGCCGGTAACAGTGCGATATGCTTCGTGTTCCTCATAGTCATCCGGGATTAGTAATAGCCTGATATCTTTCGAGTTGCTGGCAGGTAACAGCATTATCTTTTTGGACATGGTTATTTTTCCCATTCCCTGACGACGGTTTTTTCACGCACCTGCATCAGGGTCTCCTCGGCCTCTAGTTCTGTACCGGCAAAGATGACCTTGAACTCATGGTTATCCTCGGCGGGTTTATTTTTGCGCATCTCGCGCGCAGCATTCTTTGCATCCTTGAAGACATCAAAGCGATCCAGCAGATCCAGTGTTTTTAACAAGGGTTTGGGTGCAGGGGTGATTTTGTAGATAAAATAAGGCATGGTTTCAGTCTTTCAGTTGTTGTTTATCAGGCATCCAGGTCAGGGATGAGTTTGCTTTCCAGTTTTGCAATAATATCCTTTAATAGCAACTTTCTCTTTTTGATGCGGCATATCTGTAGTTGATCGATAGCGGTATCTAGCATAATGCGCTTGAGCAGATCATCCAGATCCTGGTGCTCCAGCTGTAATTCATTGATGCGCAGCAGGAGATCATTGTTTTGTTCGTCCATCAAGATTCCTTGTTAAAGTACCACAATTGCAGGGGAGGCACCACGGTAGAGTATGTCCCATGGGTAGGGTGCGGATCACACACCAATATTTATTCCTTAGCCGCCAGATGAAATGCCTCAATTTGGTTTCCTAGCATAATGATAATCCCTTCGTGACGTGTTTCACCGGTATTACTGTATTCAAAGTGGTATATGCGGCGTAGGTTAATGCGGCCCTGTGAATTGCGTTTGAGTCTGATGCTACGTGCGGCTACCGTGCCATCGAGAAATTTAACTCCCTGACGCTCGCAGAATGTATTACATATTGTGTTGGCATTTTCTCGCGCACTCAAACTATCAAGCCAGAACCAGGCGATGAAGATCAGGATAATCCAGGGGACAATATCAATCATCGCTCAGCACTTTACCTAGAATACACCCACATCAATATAGGAGCGGGCAATTTTGCGAATGGCAATCACATAGGCGGCGGTGCGTAGATCCTCGATCTCGGGGGTTTCTATTATGGCGTTACGCATCTCCTGATAGGCCAGACGCATGGTGTCATCTAGTCCCGAAAGCACCAGATCAATCTCGCCTGCACCACGCACAAAGCCCTGACGTTCCATATCCTGTATATTAGTACCCGTTGCCTTTTCCAGTAGGGCTGCGTATTGGTTATTGCGTATTTCATCATGTCGGCGTTGCATACGGCCAAAACGGATGTGGGAGATGTTTCTAATCCATTCAAAATAGGATACGGTGACACCGCCGGCATTAACATAAAGATCAGGTAACATGATGATGCCCCGTTTCTTCAGGATTTGATCGGCACCAAAGGTGACCGGGCCATTAGCGGCTTCAACAATGAGCTTGGCCTGTATGCGTTCGGCATTCTCGCTGGTGATCTGTCCCTCCAGGGCAGCAGGGATCAGGATGTCACATTCCATTTCCAGGGCAGCAGCACCATCTTCATTATATTCACAACAGGGACAACCGGTGATGGTGCCGTTCTCTACGATGTGGGTGTGCAGATCATCAATATCGATACCCTTCTCATTGTAGACCACCCCGTCACGTTCGATAACGGCGATGATAACGGCACCATCCTCTTGAGACAGAGCGCGTGCGGCATGGTAACCCACATTACCCAGCCCTTGTATTACAACACGCTTTCCAGCAATGCCTGCACTTAGCCCAGCCTTACTGATATCCTCCGGGTGACGGAAGAACTCACGAATGGCATATTGCACACCGCGCCCCGTCGCCTCAATGCGTCCTTGAATACCGCCTTGATGCAGGGGTTTTCCGGTAACACAGGCTTGATAATTGATGTCTTCCGGGTGTAGATGTTTATAAGTATCGGCAATCCATGCCATCTCACGTTGACCGGTGCCCATGTCGGGGGCAGGGACATTCTCGGATGGGCTCAGAAAGCCCTTGCGTACCAGTTCTACCGTGAAGCGCCGGGTGATGGCCTGCATCTCGTCACGATCATAATTGGCAGGGTCAATGACCAATGCACCTTTTGAACCCCCGAAGGGGACATCAACCAATGCACACTTGTAGGTCATTAAGGCGGCGAGCGCCTCAACCTCATCCTGGTCGGCATGAGGGGCGTAGCGGATACCACCTTTGGCAGGCAGACGATGGGTGCTATGCACGGCACGCCAGCCAGTGAATATTTCGATTTTGCCACGAATCTTGACTGGAAAGCGAACCTGCAATACAGAGTTGCAGCTCTGGATGGCCTCTGCAACATGTGGTTCCAGACCCATGGCATGAAACGCTCGATTAGACATGTGCTGAACATTTTGACAGAAGGAGAGTTCGGGTTGTGACATGGGCATGATCCTTTATGTGGGTATGGGGCTACTTATGAATTTTTACCTTTATTGCCCGAAGTGTCCAGTTGCACGATAACATTGCTACTCGGTTCATCCGTATAGCGTGGGCGATGGTCGTGGCTACGTCCGGAATCTTCTATTAGCTCGTGCTCACGTACGGTAATCAACGATAGACAATCACGTATGCCTTGTATGGTATTGTCCGATAATTGATGTTTGAAGCCAGGGCGGGTGAAGGTATCTTTAGCGACATCGGTCAACACGCGTTTCATTACCCGCAGGATTTGTTCTTCTTTGGAGGCTTTATTTTCACTCATGTTTGTTCTCAGAATTAATAGCGATGACATAATATAGCACTGATAGAGCACAGGCACACTCCGAACCGAGGTAGGGTGATGAGATGGTCTCCTCCCCCCTTTAATACGGCGTCGTAATGCGCCATGATGGAAGTTCAACATACCATCAACATAAAGAAA